>WASR01000177.1 GCA_009712615.1 Methanobacterium sp.
GTATAAAATGTAAAAGTATGATCTGCCGATGGATGGTTAAAACCAGATGAAAAAGGAGGTATAATAAATGGCAAAAGCAATATATGTTAAATTCGATACACCGAAAGAAATAGCAGACAAAGCTTACGAAGCTTTAGAAATAGCAAAAGACACAGGTAAAATAGGTAAAGGTACCAACGAGGTTACCAAGATGATAGAGAGGGGTAACGCTTTATTAGTATTCATAGCTGAGGACATAGACCCACCAGAAATAGCAGCACACCTTCCTGTACTTGCTGAAGAAAAGGAAATACCTTACGTTTACCTTCCAACCAAAGACGAGCTAGGAGAAGCAGCAGGTCTAAATGTTGGAACCGCATCTGCATGTATCATAGACGCAGGTGAAGCTGAAGATTTAATCAACGATGTAGTTGAGAAAGTCGAAGAGCTTAAAAAGTAAGTATAAACACTATTTTTACAGAAGGGCCCATGCCTTTCTTATTTTAATTTGAAGGTGATTTAAATGGAAGATGGAACTCCTGCTGAAATTATAGAGGTTCTGAAAAGGACTGGAATGACTGGAGAAGTCATGCAGGTTAAATGCAGAATACTTGATGGAAGAGACAAGGGAAGAATACTCACTAGAAACGTCATGGGAGCTATAAGGGAAGGCGACATTTTAATGTTGCTCGATACAATACGGGAAGCTAAAGAAATCCGTACCCCATAATTAAAAGGTGCTTAATATGAGAACATGTTCATTCTGTAAAGAAGAAATTGAAGAAGGCACAGGAAAAATGTACGTCAAAAAGGACGGTACAGTATATTTCTTCTGCAGCAGCAAATGTGAGAAAAATCAAATCGGACTCGGAAGAGTTTCAAGAAAAGTTAAGTGGGTCAAAAAATGAAACAGAGAAGTTTTGTAATGCTAAAACCTGATGCAGTTAAAAGGAGACTTGCAGGTGAAGTCTTAGGCAGGTTCGAAAACCGTGGTCTTAAGATCCTCGCTGCAAAGCTAATGGTTATAACTCCTGAGCTAGCTCAACAGCATTATGGAGAACACTCTGAAAAACCATTTTTCAAAGATTTAGTTGATTATATAACTTCAGGACCTGTTCTTGCAACAGTAATTGAAGGTGAAGAATGTATCAGCTTAATCAGGAAAATGGTTGGAGCTACTAACCCTCAGGAAGCTGATCTAGGAACTATTAGAGGAGATTACGCCATTGATACTGGTCGTAACATAATACACGCCTCTGATTCAGAAACTTCAGCAGCTAGAGAAATATCACTATTTTTCGAAGACTCTGAAATCTACGATTACAGCATGCCTGACGAAGAAATGATATACGAAGAACCATAATATCAAGAGCCTTAATTTTTTTTACGCTCTATTTTTTGGAGGTTTAAATTGAAGATTCGATCACCCATAGTGTCTGTTTTGGGTCATGTTGACCATGGAAAAACCACTCTCCTTGACTTTATAAGGGGCGGTGCAATGGCCCAGAAGGAAGCTGGAGGAATAACACAACACATTGGTGGAACAGAAATTCCCATGGAAGTCATTGAAACCATATGTGGAGACCTCCTAACAAAGCTCGACATAAGGGAGACAATGCCAGGTCTGTTTTTCATTGACACTCCTGGACATGAAGCATTTACAACTCTCCGTAAGAGAGGCGGTGCACTTGCAGATCTTGCAATACTCATAGTTGACATCAAAGAGGGATTCAAACCCCAAACCTATGAGGCACTAAACATTCTAAAAACATTTAGAACTCCTTTTGTAGTTGCTGCAACCAAAATTGATAAAATTTATGGATGGGAAACTAACAAAGGATTATCATTCATTCAAACTTACAATAAACAGGCCCCAAGTGTCCAGGAACAGCTTGATACAGGTGTCTATGAACTTGTAGGAGTATTGCACGAGGAAGGATTTGAATCTGAAAGGTTTGACAGGGTTGAAAACTTTGCAAGACAGATCAGCATCATTCCAATAAGTGCTAAAACAGGAGAAGGAATACCCGAACTTTTAACAATGCTCATGGGACTTGCCCAGCAGTATCTTAAGGAACAGTTGCAGCTAGAAACAGATGCACCTGCAAAGGGAACTATCCTGGAAGTGAAGGAAGAGAAGGGATTGGGTGTAACTGTTGATGCTGTTATATACGACGGTATACTCAAAAAGAACGACACCATAATCTTAACTAGTCTGGACGATATCATAACCACTAAGATCAGATCATTACTGAAACCAAGACCCCTTGAAGAAATGAGAGACTCCAAAAAACGTTTCCAAAAGGTCAACGAGGTTGTTGCAGCTGCAGGAATCAAAATTGTTGCCCCAAAAATTGAAAATGTAATTTCAGGGTCACCCCTAAGAGTTGCAAGGGGAAATTCAGAGGGAGTCAGGGAAGAGGTATTAGGTGAGATCGAAAGCATAAAAATAGACACCGATGAAATGGGTGTCATTGTAAAGGCTGATACACTGGGATCCCTTGAAGCTCTGGTGAGTATGCTTAAGGACATGGAAGTTCCAATAAGAGCTGCTGACATTGGAGATGTTTCAAGAAGAGATGTGGTTGATGCATCCATAGTTCAGAAGGACAATCCTGAATATGGGGTCATAATATCATTTAATAACAAAATTTTACCATCTGCAGTAAATGAAATTGCTTCTACTGGTGTTAAACTATTTCATGCAGATGTGATCTACCAGTTGACAGAAGATTATGCAGAATGGGTAGCTGCAGCTGAAGAACGAAAGAAGAAAGAGTGGATAGACGCTATAATCCGTCCTGCAAAGATCAGAATAATTCCAAAACTTGTTTTCAGGATTTCTAAACCTGCCATTGCAGGTATTGAAGTGCTTGGAGGAACTGTAAAGAAGGATTACGTCCTCATCAATTCCGAGGGACACAGGGTTGGTAAAGTTGAAAGTATGCAGGACAAGGGCGAAAATAAACCTTCAACTTCAAAGGGTCAGCAAGTAGCAATGGCAATAAAAGATGCCGTAATTGGAAAGGATTTTGAAGAAGGTGATGTTCTTTACGCAGATATCCCTGAAAACCATTACAAAATCCTTGAATCTGAACTCAAATCAAAACTATCAGAAGACGAGCTTCAAATACTAGATGAACTAGTTGAAATTAAAAGAAAAGAAGATGACTTGTATGGATTGAGAGTTGAGTACTGAGTTTGGAACAATTTATGAACAAAAAAACCCTGAAATCTAAAGATTCTTAAGAATCAAACCATGATCATTGAATTTACAATGGAAAACGATAAATAATATAGATTATATAGAACCAGAATAAGATGGAGGAGATATATTGGCATTTAAATTAGTTATTTCAGAAGGCGAAAAAAGCCATCAAATGGAAGTTGAAGCTGCAGAATCTAAAAAACTCAACGGTTTAACAATAGGTGAGGAATTTGATGCTTCTCTAGTTGGTTTAACTGGTTACAAACTTAAAATAACCGGTGGAAGCGATAAAAATGGTTTCCCAATGAAAAAGGACGTTGATGGATCCAGAAGAATCAAAAGCCTCCTCTCTGGGGGAATCGGATTCAATCAAAAAAGAGATGGTCAGAGAAGAAGAAAAACCGTTAGAGGAAACACTGTATCCGATGATATAGTACAAATAAACACTGTGGTAACCCAGAAGGGTGAAAAGGAAATAAATGAAATTTTAGAAAGTGAAGAGTAAAAGTTACGGGTGTAATATCGTGAAAATACAGTCTGAAATTAACATAGGGCTCGTGGGACATGTAGACCACGGCAAAACAACACTAACAAAAGCCCTATCTGGAATATGGACAGACACCCATAGTGAAGAGACTAAAAGAGGAATATCTATAAGGTTGGGTTACGCGGATATCACCTTCCGTAGATGTACCTCTTGTCCAGCTCCACAATGTTTCACAACTGCAAAGATCTGCAGTCACTGTGGAGAAGAAACCAGTACCCTTAGAAAGGTATCGTTCGTTGATTCACCTGGGCATGAAACATTGATGGCTACCATGCTTTCAGGAGCCGCCATAATGGATGGTGCTGTTTTGGTAATTGCTGCCAATGAAACATGTCCTCAGCCTCAAACCAAGGAACATTTAATGGCACTGGATGTTATCGGTGTAACAGATGTCATAGTTGTCCAAAACAAGATAGATATTGTTTCAAAAGAAAGGGCATTGGAAAGTTATAAGGAAATTCAGGAATTTGTTAAGGGAACATGTGCTGAAAATGCACCAATAATACCTGTTTCTGCACAGCAAGGTGCTAACATCGATATTTTAATCGAAGTTATTCAGGAAAACATCAGAACTCCTAGAAGATCGCTTAGAAAAGCTCCAAGATTGTTTGTGGCTAGATCATTCGACACAAATAAACCAGGTTCCAGTCCAGACAAGATTGAAGGTGGAGTAATCGGTGGTTCACTCATTCAGGGAAAACTCAAAGTTGGAGATGAACTGGAAATAAAACCTGGAATACAGGTGAAAAATAAGGGTAAGATGGAATGGATGAGTCTGGTTTCAGAAATCACAGGACTCGTAGGTGGAGGAGAATCTGTCGATGAAATAGGTCCGGGAGGACTCATAGGTGTGGGAACCAAACTTGACCCTGCATTGACCAAGGCAGATTCTTTATCAGGATCCGTGGCTGGAAAACCAGGAACATTACCTCCAATCATGCATGACTTTACAATGAAAACCCATTTACTTGATAGAGTAGTTGGTACCAAGGAAGAACGTAAAGTCGAACCCATAAAATCATCTGAATTGTTGATGATAAACATAGGTACATCAACATCTGTGGGTGTTGTTACAAGTGCAAGGAAAAACGAAGTTGAAGTCAATCTAAAATTGCCTGTTTGTGCTGAAGAAGGTCAAAGGGTTGCACTCAGCAGACGTGTTGGAGCTAGATGGAGGTTAATTGGATATGGTATCATCAAATAATTGTGAGGCAGTTTTAGACGCAAATTTTTTATGATGGCATTCCAGTTCAATGTGGACGTTGTGGGGGAACTTAAAAATATCATTCCTTCATGCAGATTACTTGTTCCATCTACTGTTTTGTATGAACTGGAAGGTATAAAAAAACGATCTAAGGGTAAAAATAAGATTGCAGCATCAATTGCGCTTAAAATTGCAAAATCTCCCCCGATTGAAGTTGAAGAAATGAAACTTCAAACAGGAGAAACAGTTGATGATTCATTGCTCAGAGTTTCCATGAGGTCGAAGATTCTTTGCACAAACGATCGCGAACTCAGAAACCGAGCACGTGAAATTGGTATAAATGTTATTTATCTCCGTCAAAGGAAGTATCTTGATGTTGACGGACATATAAAACGTTGATAATTATAATTTAGGAAAAGTTAAGCAAACTACAGTTGCAGGAGGATAAAAGAATATGAATCTCTGGAAAGATATACCCACTGGACCTTCGGTTCCAGAAGTGATTTACGCCGTTGTGGAAATTCCGAAAGGATCAAGAAACAAATATGAATATGATAAGGACATGGAAGCATTTGCCCTTGACAGAGTTCTTTACTCACCATTCCATTATCCTGCAGAGTATGGAATCATTCCCCAGACATTATGGGACGATGGAGATCCCATGGATATCCTGGTGATCATGGACGAAGCAACATTCCCGGGATGTGTCATTGAAACAAGGCCAATCGGAATCATGAGAATGATTGATGGTGGAGACAGTGACGATAAAGTTCTTGGAGTTCCAGTTAACGACCCTAGATTCACAGACATCAAAGACATCAGTCAACTACCAAAACAGTACCTAGATGAAATTGCACATTTTTTCACCGACTACAAAAAACTCGAAGGTAAAAAAACCGAAGTTTTAGGATGGGAAAATGCTGAAACTGCATTTGAAGCCATAAAACATTCAATTGATCTTTACAAAAATCTCTAAGAAATAATAAAAATTATTTGCACAGAGACTATACATTATGAAGTTCATATAATTATTAATAATCAACATTAAATATTTGCTTAAACTTTTATTAAAGCAAAGTAGAGGGATTTGTTTGTATTTAATATCCAAAATAGAAGACACTGTGAGAATTCCACCTAACAGGTTTGAAGATTCACTGGAAGATGTGGCTGTTGAAATATTAAATGAAAGCTACGTTGGAAAGATCGACAAAAAACTTGGGTTGATGGTAACAGTAAAAGAAATAGAAGAGTTAGGCATTGGAAAGGTTATAATGGGTGATGGAGCAGCATATCATGATGTTGTTTTCAACGCACTTTTCTTCAAACCAGAACTCCATGAAATAGTCGAAGGAGAAGTCATAGAAATAACCGAATTCGGAGCCTTTATCCGTATCGGACCTATGGATGGACTTGTACACGTATCTCAAGTTACTGATGACTACATAAATTACGATGGAAAACGAGGAGCATTGATGGGTAAAGAGTCTAAAAAGACTCTTGAAGAAGGTAACAATGTACGTGCAAGAATTGTTGCCCTAAGCCTCAAAGGAAAATCATCCAAAGAGACTAAAATAGGCCTTACAATGAGACAACCTGGTCTTGGAAGATTCGAATGGATCGAACAGGAAAAAGAAAAGAAAAAACCTAAAAAAGAAAAATCTGCGACAAAGGGGAAGAAGTAGATGGTTTTAAAAGCATGCACTAGATGCCACAGACTGATGGAAGAAGACAGATGTGCAATATGTAACATAGCATCTTCAAAAAACTGGAGCGGCTTTTTAATTGTTATAGATCCGGATAATTCAGACATCGCTAAGGAACTTAACATCACACTTCCTGGAGAATATGCTCTGAGGGTTAGATAGTGTGTTAATACTAAAAAAAGATATGAGATCAGAGTTTAAAAAGCCAATAGGAACTCTGTTTCCCACAATATCAGATGCTAAAGAATCTATGGATAAAAAAGGAGAAAAAGGTCTTTTAATATCCATAGGAGATGTTACCACTCGTAATATGCTTGATGAAGGTATAATTCCTGATGTGGGCATAGTTGATAATTTGATAGAAAGAGAACCATCAGACTATGAAATTTGTTACGATAACGTTACATTAAAAACAAAGAACCCCCCTGGAACCATAACAGACCAGATGTGGAAAACAATTAAGGAAGGATTCAGCCTGGTTGAAAAGGCTGGTTACAATGTTCTGATTGTTGTTGAAGGAGAGGAAGATCTTTCCGCAATTCCATGCATGGTTATGGCACCTGAAGGATCCATAATATTTTATGGTCAGCCAGGAGAGGGAGTTGTACTTTGTGAAGTTGATAAAACAAAAGAAAAGGCACAAGACCTTATCAAAAAGTTAGAGGAGGCATAATTATGGAAATCAATGTAAATGAAAAAATAGAAAATCCACTTTTAAACAGAACTGAAATACACTTTGACTGCACATACCAGGGAGAAGCAACCCCTAAAATCATGGATGTTAAAAACAGACTTGTAGCAACTTTAGATGTAGATAAAAACCTTCTCGTTGTCCACAATCTCAAACCATCCTATGGTGAAGGTAAGGCCAATGGATATGCAAAGATCTACGATTCCGAAGAAAGTTTAGCTAAAATTGAAAAGGATCATGTAGTTAAGAAGAATGCAGCCGTTGTTGAAGAAGCTGAAGATGAAGAAGAATAAGGAGGATTTTTAGTATGAAAAAATTTGAACTCTACGAAGTTAAAGATAACAAGATCATCAGAAAAAATCCAGAATGTGTTAGATGTTCCCACGGAGTGTTCATGGCTGACCATGGAGACAGATACGCCTGTGGAAAATGTGGATACACACAGTTTAAGGGTAAAGAAAACAAGAAATAATCCAAAATATTTTATTTTGGAATATTTCCATTTCATATTATTAAAATTTCACAATTAAAATTATCATAGATCATTAAAAATTACAGGTGGCTTATTTTTGAATCTTAGGTCTGGACGACTCAAAGGTAAAATGACTGTTGATGCAGTATCTTTTACCAGTTCCCTTGAATTTGATAAGAGAATTTTCAATGCAGATATCAAGTGCAACATTGCACACACAACCATGCTCAAAGAGAAGGGAATCATTCCATCTCAAGATGCAGATAAAATTGTTGAGGCACTTCAAGCCCTTGAAGTTGAAGGTATAGATGCATTGGAATGGGACATGTCTGTTGAAGACATACACATGGCCCTTGAAAATTATGTTACAAACAGAATCGGAGAAGTTGCTGGCTTCATGCACACAGGCAAATCTAGAAATGACCAGGTTGCCACCGATCTAAGACTGGTATTGAAGGAAGAAATTGAAACCATTGAAGAGGATATTTTGAAATTTCTAGATACCCTTATTGATATGGCGTCCCTTCACACTGAAACTATTATGGTGGGTTACACTCATCTGCAGCATGCACAGCCAACCACATTTGCACATCATCTTTTAGCATATGCTAATGAAGTTAAAAGGGACTATGAAAGATTGCACGATGCTAAAAAACGTGTTGATCTATGCCCGCTTGGATCTGCTGCAATGACAGGTACTGGATTTGATATTGACCGTGAAAGAACAGCCGAGTTATTAGGTTTTGGAGGGGTCATGGAAAATTCCATGGATGGAGTGAGCTCAAGGGATTTCATGGCTGAAACTGTGTTTGCCCTTGCAATGATGGCATCCAATTTAAGCAAGATCAGTGAAGAATTGATTGTATGGAGCAGTTACGAGTTCAGGTTAATAGAAATATCCGATGAATACTCTTCAACCTCATCAATAATGCCTCAGAAAAAAAATCCTGATGTTGCTGAAATTTCTCGTGGAAAAACAGCTGCGTTGTATGGTGAGCTCATGACGATCCTCTCAATACTCAAAGCATTACCCCACAGCTACAACAGAGACCTACAGGAAATAACACCGCACCTCTGGAATGCCGTTGATATTGGACGGTCCATGCTGAATATTACATGCTCCATGTTGGGGTCAATAGAATTCAATTCTGAAAGGGGATTGGAATTGGCACTTGCAAACTTCTCAACAGCTACAGAACTTGCAGATCTTATGGTAAAAGAAAAAAATTTACCATTTAGAATTGCCCATCAGATAGTGGGTAGGACAGTTACCAAAGCCATTGAAAACCAGATTAAACCCGATGAAATTGATGCAAAGTTCTTAGATGAAGTTGCCATTGAAATTAATGGAGAAAAACTTGGATTAGATCAAAAAACTGTTGAAAAAGCTTTAAATCCTGTTGAAATTATTAAAGCACGTGATGTTCTTGGAGGACCATCCCCAACTGCAGTCATGAAATCTATTTCCAGTTTGAAGAATTTCATTGAAC
>WASR01000321.1 GCA_009712615.1 Methanobacterium sp.
AAACTTTGCATCACGGGCCATTAAACCTGCTGCATATTTAATTGAAAGGGCTGCAAAGGTTATTAATGAATCTGAAAGACCTGTTATTATTGCGGGTTTCGGTTCCAAGGAACAGGGCGAAGCTCTTTTGAAATTTGCCAAGAAGATCAAGGCCCCAATAACAACAACATTCAGGGCCAAAGGAGTTGTGGATGAATATGAAGACCTCTACGTTGGAAGTCATGGAGGTATTGGATCAACTGCTTCAACCAAGCTCGTTGATGAAGCAGACCTCCTGATCATTGTTGGATCTTCCTTTTCCGATATGACCCAGATACCCGAGAAAAAAACTGTTCAGATAGATATTAATCCACTCATGATAGCCAGAAGATTTCCAGTGGAAGTGGGTTTGATTGGAAACTCTTCAGAAATTTTGCCTGCTCTCAATGACCTGGTTGATGAGGTTGAAAGAAAGGACTATATTTTAGAAGTGAATAAACTCAAAAAAGAATGGATAGAACTTCTTAAACAAGAATATGAGTCGGATAAATCTCCACTAAGGGCTCCTTATATCCTTGGTGTGTTGAATGAGATGATTGACTCCGATGCTATAATAACCCTCGATGTAGGTGAGCACTGCTGGTGGTTTGGAAGAAATTTCTGGATGAAAAACACTCAGAAAATGATCATGTCAGGATATCTGGCTTCAATGGGTTTTGGTTTGCCAGCTGCACTCACATCTCAACTTCTGTATCCTGATAAACAGGTTGTGTGTATCACAGGGGATGGTGGCTTTTCCATGGTGATGGCAGACTTTTTAACAGCAGTTAAATATCAGCTTCCAATCAAGGTATTCATATTCAACAATAAACAGCTTGGAATGATCATGCAGGAACAGAAGATGGAGGGCTATGAAAATTGGCAGACAGAACTCCAGGATCTGGACTATGCAGCCTATGCAAAGTGCTGTGGAGGTGTTGGAATCAAGGTTGAAAAACCAGAAGATCTTCCAGCTGCTGTTGAAAAAGCTCTAAAATCTGTAAAACCCGTGATTGTGGATATTAATACAGATCCTAAGCGGTTCGTATGAAAAAATCTGATGTATTTTTGAAACATTTCCATAATAGATTATCTGGAGATAAATAAATGGTTCAAGACTCGGAATCTAAGTTAATGAAAATTAAAAATTCGCCTGAAAATCGTGATAAGTGCCACTGTAAGCTGTGTCCAAGTTACCCCTACAAATGTGGTGGTGAAGTTCTCTACTGTGGAAAGGGACCAAGTAAATGTGATGTGGACATAGAGGTCTGCATATGTGATACGTGTCCCATTTACTTCGAATATGGTCTTAAGGGTATTTACTTCTGTGATAAGGACATGGTTGGTGAAAACAAGGTTTTCATGAGAAAAAAACGTTCAGATGAGGATGATGATCACTATCAGACTGTGGTGGATATAAAGGATGAAAGTGCTGTAGGTGAGAGTGTGATTGGATCCATGGGATCCCTTAAAAAACTGCCATTCTCGTTGGACGATCTCTACTTCATCCCTGCCCAGGTCATGAAAATACCACTCAATGCAACAGATCCTGTTGAAACAAACATTGTCATTGGGAAAAATGCTAAAAAACCTTTGAATCTGTCATCTCCCATTATGATATCTGGCCTGAGTTTCGGTGCTGTTTCAAAGAACACTAAAAATGTGATATCAGAAACTGCAGCTAAGTTGAATGTTGGTTTTAACTCGGGGGAAGGCGGTGTTCTTGAGGAGGATCTCGAAAGATCCAAGACCATGGTTGTTCAGTACTCCACTGGAAGGTTTGGTGTTGAAGACGAAATTTTAAAAAATGCAGCTGCAATAGAGATCAGATTTGGACAGGGCGCCTATCCTGGTAAGGGAAGTTACCTGCCTGCAGAGAAGATGTCTGATGAAGTTTCAAGTAAAAGAAACTTGGATCATGGAGAACCAGCCTATTCACCAGCCCACCATCCAGACATTGAAACACCGAGGGATCTTAAGAGAAAGGTGTTGAAACTCAGGAGAATGAGTTCAGGAGCACCGATCGGTACTAAAATTGGCTGTGGAAATGTTGAAGATGATGTGAAGGTACTGGTTGAAGCAGGGGTAGACTTCATAGCGCTTGATGGGTTTGGTGGAGGTACCGGTGCAACAGATAAATATGTGAGGGAAAATGTTGGAATACCCATCTTCTCTGCATTACCACGTGCAAAACAAACCTTGAACAAATTAAAACCTAAAAGAAGAGTTTCACTCATTGGTAGCGGTGGGCTTCGAAGTTCTGCTGACTTTGCCAAATGTCTTGCCCTGGGTGCCGATGCTGTTTATATTGGTACCGCTGCCCTGATAGCAATTAACTGTGAACAGTACAGGTTGTGCTACACAGGTAACTGTCCAACAGGCATTGCAACCCAAAACCCCAAACTCGAAAAACAGGTAGACCAAGGGGAAGGTGTTCAAAAACTAAGCAACTTCATAGAACTATCCACCAAGGAAATAGCCAATTTAACAAGAATAACAGGTAAGGATGCTGTTTCAAAGCTGGATAAATCAGATTTAGTATCTGTAAAAAGGGATCTTGCAGTTATAACTGGGGTTAAATGGATAAACGGAGAACTACAAGGTAATTAAACAAATTTTTGCACTTCAATTTTTTTTCAATTTTTTTGTTCACAATTCAATTCTGTGCTCTTTTTTTAAGATAATTTTTTGAAGGTTGGGTTTGGATCTTTTCTACAGGTTTCAGGATATTCATGGTTAATCCATTGGAATATTGGAACAGAAACCAATGAACAATAGAAAAACTTATGCCCTATAAGACCAAGATAGTTTTTTTAAGAATAAATTGTAATTCAATAAGATGTTGGGGTAGTTGTGATGGAAGAATCAGCAAACATTAACACGGAAGCAAAGATAGGGGCACTCAGAAAAAATTTGCTTGATTTGACCATGCGAAACAAACTCTTAAACTTCAAACCCCTGGCCAGATCAATCAAGGTCGTGGATGAAATTCCAACCGAGATCTATCAGCTAATGGTCTTGGAAGATAAGAAGATGCAGTTCATTCCAAGGGCCAGAAAACCTGTTAAAAAAGATTTTGAAGGAACTGAAAAACCTGAAGATCATGAGGAAGAAGAAGAGTTAAAACTCAAACCCATAGACATCACAGACAAGGAAGCATCCCTGCTCTGGAAGTTACCCCTTCCAAACAGCAAGGTTTCAAGTAAACACAGAAATCTACTACTTCAAACCAATCATGAATCTGAAGAGCTTCAAAAAAGATTGTTCTACATCAATCAACAGGCCAGATCTGTGTTGGAAGAACAGGGATACAACATACTCTACTTGGCACTTGGTTTCCTTGAGTGGACAGAAAACAGCGACCCTGAAACCAAGAGAAAGGCACCATTAATACTCATACCAGTGGAACTGGAACGTAAGAAGGTTAAAGGATCCTTCAAACTCAGATGGACTGGTGAAGACATCATTCCAAACATTTCCCTCCAGGAAAAGCTGCTTGAACAGGGTGTTGAGCTCCCTGGCTTTGAAATGCCTGAACATAAGGAGGGTATTTACCACTACTTTGAATCTGTTTCCGATTCAATAGAACCTAAAAAGGGTTGGAACGTTGTTTATGAAATTTATCTCAACTTCTTCAGCTTCACCAAGTTCGTGATGTTCAAGGACCTGGACCCTGCAAGCTGGGGAGGAGTTTCCATTGCAGAGAACAGCATAATAAAAACCTTGTTTGATGATGTTGAATCCATTGAGAAAACAGAGTTTCATGAGGAAGATGTTGACAAGAAACTGAACAGTAAAGATGTTTTTAACGTGGTTGATGCAGATTCTTCACAGATAGCAGTTGTTGAAGAGGCTAAAAGTGGAATGAACCTGGTTGTTGAGGGACCCCCAGGCACAGGAAAATCTCAAACCATTGTCAACCTAATATCTGAACTCATGGCCAACGGTAAATCCGTGCTGTTTGTAAGTGAAAAAATGGCGGCTTTAGAGGTTGTTAAAACACGTTTAGATAGTATTGGGTTGGGAGAGTTTTGTCTCGAACTTCACAGCCACAAATCCAACAAGAAAAATGTGTTAAAGGAACTTGAAAGAACTCTATACAGTCAATATGACCGTTTAAGACCTTTGGATGAGGAATTTGAGGAACTTGAAAGGTTGAAACTGGAACTCAACCAGTACAACGAAGTTCTGCACACATCCATTGGAAACTCTGGTTTTTCACCATTCCAACTCTTCGGAATGAAGGAAGAAGCTATTCAACACTTCATGAAGGTTGAAAGAAATATTCCACGTGCACACATCGAAAATCCTGAATCTTACAGTCAGAAGGATTGGAAAAATGCTGTTTCAACCCTTAAAAATGTTACTGAAGTCATAACTCCACTCAAACCAATCTCTAAGAATGCATGGTACAACACAGAACCAGGAACCATACTACCCACGGACAGTGAAGACATTGCTGAACTGCTTGAAAATGCAGTATTAACACTCAACGATGTGGAAGCAGATCTTTACGAACTCATCGAATTAACGGGAATCAGAAAACCGTTGAATAAAAGTGAACTCGACAGTTCCATCAAAACAGCCCTGTTAATTGCAGATCCACTCACCACCAACCCAGAAGTAATTTTCAACCCTGTCTGGGAAATTGGTAGGAGCGAAATCATCCACATCATCGACATCATGGTGGAGTACGATACCAACAGGAAGGAACTGGAGAAGAGGTTCAACAAAGGGGTTTTAAATACCAATATCCAGAGCCTTCTAGATGATTACCAGGAAACTTCATCTAAATTCTTGAAGAGCTTCAGGGGCAAATATAAAAAATCCAAAGACAAAATAGCCAAACTCTACAGGGGCGAAGTTCCTGAAGATGATGATGTGGTTATAGAGGATCTTAAAACCCTTAAATCCTGTCAAGAACTCCAGAAAAAACTGGAGGATCTTAATTCTGAAGCTAAGGCTGTGTTTGGTGATGATTGGAAGGGTACAGAAACTGATCTTAAAAAAATTAAGGACCTTGCAGAGTGGGTTTTAACTGTTAAAAAACTGTTGAAAACAGGGAAAATAACAGAAAGGACCTTTGATATTATTGTGGATGGACCTGACACTGCAACAATAAATGGAACCATTCAAAAACTTAACAAGGACTATGGTAGCTTTTTAAAGGTTTACAAGGCCATAAAGGGTTACATCAAAATTGATGAGGAACTCGTTTTCGGTACTAAAATGAGGTTTGTGAGGTTTCATGAACTGGAAAGTCGTATTGAAAACTTCCTGAAGGGCATGCCATTACTCCAGAAATGGTCACAGCTAACAGCCATTTTGAATGAAACTCCGAGTCCCATTGCCCAACCTATTGTGGAGCTGATTAAGGCTGATAAAATTAACATTGAGGATATTATTCCATGTTTACAGGCCAACTTTGCAGATGATCTTCTGAGAAATGCATTTCTTGAAAATCACATACTTTCAAGTTTTATTGGTGAAATTCATGAGAGAAAGATCGGCAGATTCATTGATCTGGACCGGAAAATTATTTCACTTAACAGAAAACGAATATCTAACAGGATCGCCTACAACAGACCCCACATCAACACTGCTGTTTCTAGAAATTCCGAGTTGGGAATTTTACTCAGTGAATTTAACAGGAAGCGTGGCCACATGCCGATACGTAAACTGCTTTCAAATGCAGGTAACCTGGTTAAAAAGATCAAGCCATGCTTCATGATGAGTCCCCTTTCTGTTGCCCAGTTCATTGACCCTAAAAATTCTGTGGATCTGAGGTTCGATGTGGTTATCTTCGATGAAGCCAGTCAGGTAAAACCTGAAGATGCACTTGGAGCATTTTTAAGGGCTAATCAAGCAGTTGTTATGGGTGATACAAGACAGCTTCCGCCCACAACATTTTTTGATATCATACTCGAGACTGATGAGAATGAGGACTATGAAATTGCCTCAATCTCGGATATGGAAAGTATTTTACATCTTTGTAAGGGAAGGTTCCCTACCAAGATGTTGAGGTGGCACTACAGAAGCCGGCACGAATCTTTGATCGCACTTTCCAACCAGGAATTTTATGACAACAACCTTCTCATCTATCCTTCACCATGCCATGAAACTGAAAGCCTCGGACTCAAGTTTGAGTATATGGAAGACACAGTTTACGATCGTGGTAACACATCATCCAACAGGCTGGAAGCAAGAAGGGTTGTTGAAGCTGCTGGAGATCACTACAGGGAACATGGTCTCTCCAAGAGTTTGGGTATAGGAACCTTCAATATCAAACAACAGCAGGCAATTCTTGAAGAGGTAGAGCTTTACCTAAGACAGAATCCGGTGCTTGAAAAATACTTTGCAAGTGATATTGAAGAACATTTCTTCGTTAAAAATCTTGAAACCATCCAGGGAGATGAAAGAGACGTGATCTTCATAAGTGTGGGGTATGGAAACGACGAAAATGGACATCTGAGCCTAAACTTCGGACCATTAAACAGGGAAGGTGGAGAGAGACGTTTAAATGTACTTATAACCAGGGCAAGGGAGAAAACTGTTGTGTTTTCCAATTTCAGACACACAGAAATTAATCTGAATGAAAATGCACCATTCGGACTCAGGGCCCTTAAATCATTTTTAAAGTACTCTGAAACCAAGATGCTTGACACCAAGTACGATTCTGGTGAGGAATTAAACACAGAATTTGAAGATTCCCTCTACGAATTCCTGAGATCCCACAACTACGAAGTTCACAAGCAGGTTGGATGTGCAGGTTTCAGGATAGATCTTGCTGTGGTTGATCCAGAGGAAAGGGGAAAGTACCTGGTTGGTATTGAATGCGACGGGGAAACCTACCACAGTTCACCAGTAGCCAGGGACAGGGACAGGCTTCGCCAGCAAATTCTCGAAGGTTTAGAGTGGCACATCTACAGAGTATGGTCAACGGACTGGTACAGAAACCGTGCAGAATCTGAGAAACGATTACTGGAAGCTGTTAAAAATGCTAAGGATTTAAAGCCAATAGTTAAACTCGACACAACACCTGACGACATGGAAAGTGTCAAACCTATTGGAGAGTACGAACCTTCCTATGAAAGGACAGGAACTGGAAAGGTGGAAAACAGCACACTACCTGAAGAGGAAATAGATCCCCAAACAGTTAAATGGGAATCTGATGAGTTGAAACCTGAGTTATCTCCTGAAACTGATCCTGAAATCATTGCAGACTCCGAGATCGTTGAAAATGCAAAGTTCGAAGAACCAGAAACCTATCCTGAGTTTGATGAAAAGGAAGGATTACCAGAATTTGAAGAAACAGAATCTCAAGACATTGAAGCGAATCAGATTGTTGAAGATGAACCCCCTCTGCAAGTTGTGGAGGAAAATTTATCCAAGCCCGTTTTAGATGATGTTCCTGAAAAACCTGTTATAGAGGAAGCTGTTGAGTTTGTGGATCCTGTGGATGATGAGGAAGACAGTGTTATTGACTATGTTCCGTGCACAGAATTCTGTATTCCTGTGACTGGTGAACTCCATGAAAAATCTGTGGAGGACATGTCCAGGGTTGTGGTGCAAATTGTGGATGAAGAAGGCCCAATACACATCACAGAAATTATAAGAAGAATAAGAGTTGTCTGGGGACTTAAAAGGGCAGGTAAACGAATTCATGATTCTATCATGGCGGGTGTGGAACTTGCAGATAAAAATGGAAACATCATAATCAGGGATGATTTTGTCTACTCACGAAGTGCTGTTTTGAGGGTCAGGAGACGTTCTGTGGATCCTCCGGCCAAGATCAACCTTATAAGTGATGAGGAAATTGCAAAAGCCGTGCAAATAGTGTTGAAAACCCAATATGCATCTCCAATGGCTGAAATTGTCAAGCAAACTTCGAGGTTATTCGGAATCAAAGTTACAAGGGGAGCTACAGCTAAAAGAATCGAAGGAATTGTGCTGGAACTTCTTGAAAGCGGATCTCTAGAGTTACAGGCCAATGGAATGATAAATTTCCCTAAATCATGAGTATCCATTGAATTATACGGATTAAAAACTGATTTTTCATGTTTTTAGGCTGTAAAATTAGTTTTTTATCAATCTTTTTCTTGGATACTGTCCAAAAAAATTTCTACTGGAGATTATTTTTGGGGGTTTTGAGAACATTATTAACATATAACTGACTAAATTTCTAGTATACATCTACAAAATAAATCATTTACACGAGGAAAATTTAATATGAAAATACCATGTACCATTGATGAATCTTTACATCGGCCTGAAGTGGTCAGATGGCGTGAAAGAATGAGTTTGCTCGAACCACTGGGTGATGTGGTCGTGGTTTTACCATGCAGCATGAGGAAACCCTACTCAAATTCCAAGTCACACTCAGTATTTATGAGGGCAACCAAGGGTGTTCAGGAGGCAATTTTAACCTCACCATTTGGTGTTTGTCCGCGTGAAATGGAACGCACCTATCCTATACAATCCTACGACACATCCACAACAGGAGACTGGTCCCAAGAGGAAATTGATCTAACGGGAGAATGTCTTAAAAACTACGTAGATGGGAAGGATGTGATTGCACATGTTTCAGGCGGCTACAGAGAAGCTTGTGAAGCCTACCTTGAAGACGCCATTTACACCTGTGAAGATGGCAGGGCAACTTCCTGGGAATCCATGGATAACCTTAAGAGGGAACTCAGAAATTATCCCAGGATCAAAAACAGTCATAAACGAATCAATGGTTTCAGATCCATTGCAAGGTACCAGTTTAACACCAAAAAGGGTGATGGTTTCATACCAGATGGAACCAAGGCTGTTGGAAGATTCACACGTAAGATGATCCATAACAACGAACAGCTTGCAACACTGTCCTTCGATACTGGACTGTACTCCTTGAACCTTCCAGGTGGGGAGAGGGTGTATGATATGGGTGTTAACTGGGTTGAAATTGATTTTGAGATGAAGACCAACACATTATTTACACCAGGAGTTGTTGATGCAGATCCAAGTATAGTGCCAATGGATGAAGTTGTTGTAGTCCGAGACGGGGAAGTTATGGCTGTGGGTAAATCTGTACTCAGTGGAAAAGAGATGAAATCTGCAACTAAAGGTGTTGCAGTGAAGATCAGACACAGAAAAAAGAATTAAACCCTTTTTTTTATACGTTCTATAAAGTATAAATACCATAGGGTATTAAAAGACAACTAATTCATTCTAATTTAGAATAAT
>WASR01000063.1:0-5739 GCA_009712615.1 Methanobacterium sp.
GATTTTTTATGAAATAAAAATAAAATAGAGAAATAATTCTCCGGTTATGGAGAATTTCCTCTTGGTAGATTTTTTTAGATTCCGGCTCCGCCTGGCACATGGTCATCGTTGGTTATGCCCATGAGCATAGGTTTTGGAAGTTCGATTCCTATGGTTTCTTTGATAACGTCTTCTACTGTCTCCACTGGTATGAAGGTTATCTCAGATTTGACATCTTCTGGAACATCGTCAAGGTCTTTAACATTCTCTTTAGGCAGGATGATGCGGTTTATTCCTGCACGGTGAGCTGCAAGTACCTTTTCTTTGATTCCACCAACAGGAAGTACGGCTCCTCTAAGGGATATTTCGCCGGTCATTGCCAGTTTAGGATCGACTTCATGACCTGTTACAAGTGAGGCTATGGTACTCAGTAGTGCTACACCTGCGGATGGTCCATCTTTAGGTATTGCCCCGGAAGGTACGTGTATATGAAGGTCTTTTTTATCGAATTCAGCGTTTTTCATGCTGAAGGCCAGCCTTGAACGAATCAATGTCTGGGATATTTTTGCAGATTCCTTCATCACATCTCCTAACTGTCCTGTGAGTGTTAATTTGCCTGTTCCGGGCATGAAAGCCCCTTCAATGAACAGTATATCTCCACCTACTGGAGTCCATGCTAGCCCTGTAACAACTCCTGGAGGGTTGTTTTTACCTGCTCTGTTGTTCTGTGTGAGTTCATGTCCGAGTATGTCGTAAAGCATGTCTGATTTTACAACGTAAGGTAGTTCAACATTTCCGAGAACTATCTTCTCAGATACTACTCTTGCAACTGCTGATAGCTGTCTTTTTATTCCCCTAACACCTGCTTCTCTTGTGTACTTTTCTATGATGGTTTTAAGTGCTTCATCTTCTATTTGAAGTTGTTCAGGGTCGATTCCATGATCTTCGAGTACTTCGGGTATTAGGTGTTGTTTGGCTATGTTGAATTTTTCATGGCTTGTGTAACTGCCTATTTCTATGGTTTCCATACGGTCCCTGAGTGGTCCTGGAATATCTCTGAAGGAGTTGGCTGTGGCTATGAAGAACACATCTGAAAGATCGTAGGGTACCTCTAGGTAATGGTCTGAGAAGCTGTCGTTTTGTTCAGGATCAAGTACCTCTAGGAGTGCGCTTGCAGGGTCGCCGTTGTAGGCTGCCATGAGTTTGTCAACTTCATCCAGTATAAATACTGGGTTTGTTGTTCCTGCACGTTTCATTCCCTGTATGATTCTTCCTGGAAGGGCTCCTAGGTAGGTTCTTCTGTGACCCCTTATCTCTGCTTCGTCTTTAACTCCTCCAAGACTTATTCTCACATATTCTCTTCCTAGGACTTCGGCTATACTTCTACCTAAACTGGTTTTTCCAGTTCCTGGTGGACCTACCAGGAGGAGTATGGATCCCTGTTTGTTCTGTTTGAGTTTCATCACAGTCAAGTGCTGGATGATACGATCTTTGACTTTTTCAAGTCCGTAGTGCTGTTCATTCAGCAATTTTCTGGCTGCTTCAATATCCACATCTTTTATTTCACTTTTTCCCCATGGAAGGTTTGTTAGGAGGTCTAGGTAACTTCTGATGATGTTTTCTTCTGAACTGTGTGGTCCTTGTCTGTCTAATTTGTCCACTTCTTCAAATGCCACTTCCTTAACTTCTTCAGGCATTTCAGATTCTTCAATCAGTTCTCTGTAATCTTTTTTGCCGCTTCCACCTTGAGAATCATTCAGTTCTTCCTGAATGGCTTTTAACTGTTCTTTCAACATGTTCTCCCTGTGGGTTCTGTTCATTTCATTGTTGAATTTTGCAGCTAGTTCCATCTGGAAGTTGATGGATTCTTTCTGTTCTATGAGGATGTCTATAAATTTGAGACTTTTATCCTTCAAAGATCTGATTTCAAGGAGTTCTTGTTGTTCCTCTATTGAAATCCTGAGGTATGGATAGACGTACCCCATGATCTGACCAAGGTCAGTTAACTTGTTTATCTGATCTACATATGCCTGTGAGCCTTTGAAGTTTTGACTCATCTCAGATACCAGATCTTTAATGTGTTCAACAATTTCCTGCTGATTTTCTTCATCAAGATCTATGATGTCTGGTATTACTCTGTAAGAAGCTTTAAATCCGGAACCGTCAGGAATTACATCTTCTATTTCTACCCTTTCTTCTACATGGACCATTATTTGGTAGAAGTCTTTCATTGGTTTGATATTTTCTATCCGGATCAAGGTTCCGACATTGTAGAGATCAGACTCTGAGTAAAGTCCCTCTAGATTATCTTCTTTAACTGCAACGGCTATGGCTTGGAAATCATCGTTGGCAACTTTTTGATAGATCTCACCGCCTACCTTTTTGCCGATCTTGAGGGTCATCTTGGTGCCCTGTATCAAGACCTTGTCTGGAATAACTAGTACTGATAATTTTTTATTAACGTTTATATCGTTCATGGTATCACTTTTGGAGGATTTTTTTAGGATTTAGGTAATTTTATGCAAATAGAATTAATTTATTCTTCGTTGTGTTCGCATTTGTTGAAAACACAACAAAAGAGGGAATCAATTTTTTCTTTGTGTTTAACTAGGGCGTTTTTATTAAATGTGTAGTAAATATAATTTCCTTGCTTGTTGGAATGTAGTATGTTTACTGTTTTGAGTATTTTCAGGTGTTGGGATGCTGCTGGCTGAGTTAAGCCCATCAACTCTGCCATTTCAGTGACGCTGGAACTTTTTTTTTCAGTTGATGCCAAGCAGTAAATAAGAATTAACCTGTTGACATTTCCCAGAGCTTTAAATAATTCTTCCAATTCCTCTGATTGATCTTCGTCATCAGGTTTAATTCTCAACATCATGTTACATAAGTATATACTTATATGCTTATATACCTTTCTGTTTTTCAAAAAAAATAACAATTTCAAATACCATAGTATAAACTGTAAACAATTTTTCAAATAACAGGGCCTGTGTTTAAAATGGAAACAACAGAAATAACCCGAGTAAATGATTTAATGACTGATTTTGCAGTTAACACTGGATTAGATCCAAAATTTTCATCACCTGTGAGGTATTTATGGACAGATGCCTTTGCTGTCTGTAACTACATGGGACTTTACAACTTAACAGGTGACACCAAGTATCTCGATCTTGGAACAAATCTCATTAACCAAGTACACCATGTGCTAGGTAAATTAAGGGATAAATCTGGCTGGATAAGTGGCCTGGACGAAACAAAAGGTGAAAAACATCCAACCCGGGGTGGACTGAGAATAGGGAAAAAAATGGATGAAAGGGAACAAAATCAGGAATATGATGAAATTCTTGAGTGGGAAAGGGATGGTCAATATTACCACTACATAACCAAATGGATACACGCACTTGACATCACAGCCAAGGCATCGGGTGATCCAAAATATCTTCAATGGGCTGGAGAGTTACTTAAAACAACCCATGATGCATTCATATATTCAACGGCTCCAAACATTCCACTCCGAATCTACTGGAAGATGAGCGTGGATCTCAAACGGCCATTGGTAAGTTCTATGGGTCAGCAAGATCCCATGGATGGCTATTTAACATACAAAGAAACAGAAACCCTATCTGCCAAATTTGATGGACAAAAATTTGAAAGGGAAATTCAAGAAATTAGCACCATATGTAAGATGATGGATCTTAAAACCAACGATCCACTGGGTATAGGAGGAATTATGGCAGATGCAACACGAACAACTCAGTTAATGGTTTACGGTTCCATTAAAAGACCGGAAATATTGGAAAATCTTCTTAACTCATCATTACTTGGTATCAGATCCTACTTGGGCACAGGTCAATTATCATTAGATCCAGAATACAGGCTGGCATTCCGTGAACTTGGGCTTTCAATAGGGTTTAAGGGATTGAATCTCATGGAGAAATGTATAAAAAACAATCCAGGAATATTCATATCCACCCACCTTAAGCAGCTAAAACAGCTTGAAAACTACAGTTATATGGTTAGATATATCGATGAATACTGGTCAGATCCAAAAAATCAGGAATCCATGAACTGGAAGGAACACAGGGATATTAACACTGTAATGTTGGCAACTGCCGTGTATCCTGATGGATTTTTAATAATCTAACCAAAAAGAATAAATAATGATTAAATTGGGTTGGTATTGGAATTGTTTGAATTACTTGTTGGGGTAGATGAATTTATGGGAGTGATGTTTGCTGAATTATCAGGGGTTGAACTGTTGGTTTGGTTGTTTGATGGGCTCGTGAATGGAACACTCACCACAGTTGGAGCTGCTATGGGCGTTGCCTCAATGTATCTTGCAGTTAGCTTTGGTATTATGAGCTGCCCATTGGAAATTGAAACGTAGTTGTAAGTTCCGACCACATCACCGTAAACAGTTACAATGTCCCCGGCTTTAAACTGAGTTTGGGCATTGTAGGTTACAAATATGAGATCCGAAGTGGACCATCCACCATTTACAGGAGTTACAGACATAACTATTTGCGTCTTCCCGTTATTGGAGTTTATGGAAACTATCTGTCCACTAAATTTTACATGCTGTCCTTTATACTTTCCAATGTTGGTACTGAGCTCTTGATAACCCACAGAGATACATGAGGCTTCGTACTGGGTCAGAGCATTTCCACTTAGCGGTGCATCTGCATAAACAACATTGAAAACTAGTAGAGCTATTAATATAATTGCCACAACAGCTGCTATGATAATTCCAATTCTGTTTCTTAAACTCTGATCAAAAAACCAGTTTATAAAGTCCTGCAATCTGTCCCTCATATTAACCCCTCTTACACTTAAACAACATATATTCCCTACATTACATCTTAAATTTCCACATAAATAAAGTTAAACCCACATTTTTTCTCTATAGATTCTCAAGACATTCGTCCTTTAGTATTTTCGCATCCTCGTTGGATGGATTTATAACCAGAGCCCTTCTGAAGCATTCAATAGCCTTTTCATAACGATTAAGTTCGAGTAATGCTACTCCCTTGTTACAGATGAATGCATCGTTTCCATTGTCATGTTTGAGGGCTTCGTTGTAACATTTCAATGCTTCATCGTACCTTCCAAGTTCCATGAGTGCATTGCCCTTTCTGTTCCACATTGCGGCATCAGGTGATAAATCAAGACAGAGCTCAAGGGCCTTGTCATAACAGTCCAGTGCTTCTTCAGTTCTTTCTAATTCTGAGAGTATGTTGCCTTTAGCATTCCAAACATCTGGATCTTCAGGGTTTATCTGCAGTATCTTGTTGTAACATTCGAGTGCAGAGTTCAGTTCTCCCAGCATTTCCAAGATAAAACCCCTCCAGTAGAGTACTATTTCGTTTTCATCATTGATCTTCATGGCTTTATCACTGCATTTTAAAGCCTTCTGGGGTTGATTTGAATTTAAAAGTGCGATGGCTTTGTTGTTGTAAAGGTACTCATTGTTAGAATCTATTTCAATTGCCTTGTTGTAACAGTCCACAGCTTCTTTAAATCTTCCAAGTCTGGATAGATTGTCCCCCTTTTTGTTTAGGAGGTAAACATCGTTTGGATCAAATTTAAGGGCAGCCGAATAACAGACCACCGATTTATTGTATTTGCCAACATCAAAGAGTATGTCTGCCCTTTTTGCTATGAGGGACTTTTCATCGATCTTTTTACCTTCCCACTCCTCGATGGGAAGTTTTTTAAATCTAATTACTTGAAAAAGTGAAGAATCTTCGGTATCTTCGGGAT
>WASR01000063.1:5749-8192 GCA_009712615.1 Methanobacterium sp.
GGATATATCTTTCTAAAATCTGCTTCAAGTTCCTTTGCTGTTGAATATCCTTCTTCTTTAGCCATGGAATCGTTTTTAATCAGATCTCCAAATTTAACTACTTCAACATCAGTTACCACGGCTTCGAAAAGTTTTTTTCTTTCCTTTGAAACAAGGTTCCAGTAGCAGTGCAGCCTGTCCCCTGGAATTAATGGTTTTTTCCATAGTTTCCGTATGGTTGCGGTTTTCTGGCCCGTTATAAGTTCAACATGACGGCTTCCAAAGAGTAGAATTGGTATATAGACACCTTCTTTAATTTATTTTTATTAGTATATTAGGAGAGTTGGATATTATTTCTTCTCCAAACTCATAGGTTTTGATCATCACATTCTTTTGGTATGGTTTCAATGATTCTGCAATTTTCTTGACATCATCCCTTAATGGCATAATAGCTTGCTCTAATTTTTTATCAAGCACTTTTCTATTATTAAACTGTTGTAATGTGTACAGATCACAATTGACTGATTTTGCAATTTCAATGATATCTTCTGGTTCCATTAGTGCAGGCACGTAAGTTGTTCTACATTCGAGAAAAGTATCTGGATCTTCGAAGCATATTTCCATACTTTTTCTAATTTGAGGACCAATTTGTTCTCCTATGATCTTTTTATATTTGGGGAATGGTGCCTTAATATCTAATGCAACATAATCGACCAATTTAATTAGTTTTTTCAGTTTGCTTGGATAATATCCATTAGTATCAAGTTTAGTTTTTAATCCAAGAGATTTAGAATACTTTAAAATTTCATATACTTTTAAATGTTGTCTTAATGGTTCTCCACCACTAACTACAACACTATCTATGAAACAGAGGGATTCATCAATTTTCTTGAATATTTCTTTGATATCCCACATATCTCCTCTATCAATGATATCTGCATTATGGCAGTAGGGACATTTTAACATGCATCCTGCAGTGAAAATAACTAAAGATGTATTACTAGAATATTCGATAGAAGAAAATATTATTCCACCAATTTCTATAGTGCTACTATCACATGATCTGTTTTTATTCATTTTAACCCTTTAATTGATGAGTTTTTCTAAAATTTTTATGAACCTTTCATCCTCTTCAATGGTTCCAACACTGACACGTATCCAGTACTCATCGAGTCCCTTGAATGAAGTGCAGTCACGTACAATAACACCTCTTTCCATGAGTTTTTGGGTGATTTCTTTGGCTGTGAAACCTGTTTTTCTCACATCTACCAGGATGTAGTTGGATGCAGATTCGTATACAGTTAATTCGCTAAATTTAGACATTTCAGTGTACAAAAGCTCTCTGCTTTTTAAACTCAGTTCTGTTGATCTTTTGATATATTCTTTGTCGTTTAACGTGGCACTTGCAGCCACTTCAGAGAGTTTAGTAAGGCTGAAAACCGGTTTAACACGGTGCATGTATTCTATTACAGTAGGGTTGGAAAGGCCGTATCCAATTCTCATTCCTGCTAGTCCAAGTACCTTTGAAAAGGTTCGAAGTATGAACACGTTATCATATGTTTCCAGAAGATCTACATTGGTGTCATCTGAAAATTCTATGTAGGCTTCATCAACCACAACCAGTGCATCGGTATTTTCAATTATTTTAATTAGATCCGATCTTGGAATCAAACCCCCTGTGGGATTGTTTGGAGTGCATAGGAATATTAACTTGGTTTTAGGCGTTATGGCGTCTAAAACAGATTCAACATTCAAACTGTTGGTTGGAACATCCCATTTCGCGTATACAGGTACAGCTCCTTGAATTTTAAGTGTGAATTCATAGTACATGTAACCTGGAATAGGCACTATGAACTCATCCCCAGGTTCGGTGAAGGCCTTGCCAAGAACATCAAGGATCTCATCGGCCCCATCACCTCCAATAATAACATTTGATGCAGCTACATTGGAGTATTCCGCAATTTCTCCTTTAAGAGTTTCTAAATTGGATTCTGGATACTGGTGGATGTATTCAAGATTATTCTTCAGGGCTTCAACAGCCACAGGTGAAGGTCCCATAGGGTTTTCATTACTCCCAAGTTTAATTATATTTTCAGGTTTTAAACCATAGGTTTTTGCAATATCATCCACAGATCTTCCCGGAACATATGGATCAAGTTCTTTAACTATTTTATTAATTTTAATCATTTAAATCACTTTTAATAGCCATTTCAGAGTATCTGATGGCGTTATCTGTTATGTTTTCAATTTCTTCATTTTTGAGCGTTCTAACGGCCTTTGCTGGAACTCCTATTATGAGGCTGTTTTCTGGAAATTCGTGGTTTTCAGTGACCAGTGCTCCTGCGCCAACAATGCTGTTTTTTCGAATTATGGCTCCATTTAACACTGTTGCGTTCATTCCAATCAAACAGTTGTCTTCTATATTACATCCATGGAGCACTGCAGCATGTCCCACCGAAGCCTT
>WASR01000063.1:8202-9181 GCA_009712615.1 Methanobacterium sp.
GTGGATAACCCTGAGAAGAGTGTAGGACGCAGTTGTCCTGAACATTGGAATATTTTCCAATTGTGATGGGTTCTATATCTCCCCTTATTACTGCGTTGTACCATACCGATGATTTTTCATCTATGGACACATTTCCTTTAACCACCGATCCCTCAAAGGATATATAATTTTTAGATCCCATTTTCATCTGTTTCCATAAATTTTTTTATAATATGTTAATTTTTATTTGGATTTATTATTTTCAATTATCTGATGTTCCTGTACAGCAATCAACAGTTTGTTTGATTCCAAATCTTTGCTTAGAATTACTCCTGCACCTATCCTTGAATTTACACCCACCTTCACACCAGGGTTGAAACTACTGTTTATACCCGTTTTAACACCGTCTCCAAACACAACACCCATTTTTCTCCGGCCTGAATCGATCTTTTCATTTTTTACAACGATCTTCACGTTTCCATCATCAAATCTGAGATTTGCTATGTTGGTACCTGCAGCTATGTTGCAGTTTGACCCTATTATTGAGTCTCCCACGTAACTCAAATGGTTTACGTTTGTGTTGTCCATAATTATAGAATTTTTAAGTTCCACAGCATTTCCAACGCTCACATTGTTCCCTAGGCTGGTGTACTTTCTCATGAAGCTGTTGGGACCTATATCACAATTTTCCCCTATGTAAACTGGGCCCATTATATAACAACCCGATCTCACCACACTATTTTTTCCTATGAATACTGGCCCATGTATCGTCACACCCTCTTCAACTACTCCCTGTATATCAGCTTCAAGATCCTTCAGAAAGTGTTCATTAACATCTAGAAGTTCCCATGGTCTTCCAATATCTATCCACTTATTAGTTGATCGAAGTCCAACCACATTTTCATCTTCATTCATCTGCAGCTGGAGTGAATCTGTGATCTCATACTCTCCCCTTTCAGACTTTGGAGTCTGATCAATTGCATGAAGATTTTGATCTTCG
>WASR01000356.1:0-240 GCA_009712615.1 Methanobacterium sp.
AGCCCGACAGACATCGCGGATGCCCTCGCCAAGATCGACCAAGCCATGCGCCTCTTGGTCGAGGAACAGAGCAAACGGCCGTCGCTGGCCGCTGAGATGGCGATAGCCGCGCTGAAAAGCGCAAAGATGGATTTGCTCGGCCAGAAGCCGAGTTGACGCGAGGTGACAATGCCAAAGGCCGGCGCCGTCCTGCTGAGCGATTACCCCGGTAAATTGATCCGGCTGGCCTGCACCGGGTGC
>WASR01000356.1:250-1474 GCA_009712615.1 Methanobacterium sp.
CGGACGCCGGACTGCCGGAATTGCTGGGCCACCTGGTCGCCCAATCCGGGTGCGATCGGCGGGGCAATATGTCGACGCCATGTGGGGCGTTCTATGTTGACCTGGCGCCAGGCCGGTCGAAATAGAGGGGGCGACAGACTTTGAGCGATTACGACGAGATCCAGCTTCGTGGACGGCTGACATATCGCGATCTTCTTGCCCTGGTCGATGCGGTGAAGCGCGGTGTCGATGTGCGGGCTATCCTCGATAAGAGTCAAAGGCTAAGGGGAATGACTGATGGTCTTGGCCCTGGAACAGAAGCTCCGCCAGCAGATTCAACTCGGCAAGTCACTGGAGGTCGATCACGCGACGCTCTCGGACCTGGCCGGTTTCGAACCTGCGCGCAATGCATGTCATGCGAACGTAGATAGATGGTGCGAAGTACACCCTACTCACCGCCGGGTGAGAGGGTGGCTGATTACCGGCGGCGTACTCGACAAGCATTCGGTCGTGGATCGGGGTGCCGCTAGGCTGTTGGCCATCACGCCGATGCCTGATCAAGCGACAAGGCGGTTCCTGCCACACGATGGGGACGCAGCCGAGTTTGACGCACTGCCACACCAAGTCACGCTGTGGGACTGATCACGAAAGGAAGGCCAGTTGTTCGCGATAAGCGAACATCCGTATTGACGGGGCGTTCGCATAATGCGAACATTCGGGAATGAAGCTAGTTATCGATGCGGACGCGCTGAAGGCGCTTTTGAAGCTGCCGAGAGCGGATTCACGGGCGCTGCGCGAGAAGTTGACGACCTTTGCCGCTGATCCCGGCGGCCAGCATCCTTGGGCCAAAAATTTTGGTGGTGGCAAGGGGCGAGTGCGGCACGGTGACTGGCGAGCGCTCTATCAAGTAGACGGCGGTGCTGTGACGGTGACCGTCGTCAAGGTTGGACACCGGAGGGAGATTTACCGATGAACGCTTTGCCGATTCATCCGATCGCGGAGACTGCCGACAGCGTGACTTTGGCGCGGGGCGATTTCGAAGTGCTGGCGGCGCTGGTCGAAGACGCCACCGACCTGGCCGACATCGAGGCGGTGAAGATCAAGATCGCCGCCGGTCAGACCGAGACGTTTCCTTTCGAGGTGGCCGAGCGACTCCTTGATGGGGCACATCCGGTGAAGGTATTTCGTGAACATCGCGGCCTGGGACTCCGCCAACTGGCCGGTGCCGCCGGCGTGTCGGCGGCG
>WASR01000356.1:1484-9083 GCA_009712615.1 Methanobacterium sp.
TCGGTAGTCTGGATTTCATGAAGAAAATCGGCGCGGCTCTGAACGTCTCGCTCGATCTTCTGGCCGGCGACGGCACAGGACCGGCGAACTGACAACACCAGGGGAACGGCAATGAGACGAGTCCGCGGAGTAGCGATGTGGTGGTGGTCGATCGGCAGATGGATGGGGGGCGCCGGTCGGCGAAACGCACCCATCAAGCCATGAGCATACAGCGCGGTGCTCGCGTTCTGCGCGGATGACCAGAAAGGGAAGCAGAGGACGCATTCGGCCGAGAGAACGGCGAGAGATGAAGCGCGCCATTGGGGTGCCACAGCTATGAAAAACGAACATGACAAGATCACCGAAGACGAGAAAAAGATTGGATTGGAAGTGGAGTTGGCGCATTTCAAGCATAAATTCCGCGACGCAACCCTTGACGACTATTTCGATGTACTTGTTAACGCTGAAGATTTGCTATTAGAAGTTATTGGAAAAGACCGATACCATGATCTCCATTCGGCTGTCGTCCCCATACTCTTTCACATCGCTCAAGGTCGGTGCGCGAGAGAAAGCGGTGACACAGCGTTAGAGGCGTCCAACAAAGGGATCGCAATGGCGGTTCTGGCGACGTTGAAGAAACGGATCGATGGCATCCGCCTGCGCCGACCAAAGCCTGCCAAGCCCTCGCATAATGTGACCCTCCACGTCGGCGGGGACCTTTCGGGGAATGTCCAGATCGCGGGCGACGGCGCGCGCCAGGCCATTACTCGGACTCTTATCGAGCAAGGGACTGACCTCCTCGCGCTAGCCGAGGAACTGGCAAAACTGCGAGGGGCTATTTCTCCCGATGTTGCAGATGCGGACCAGGCGATCGCGGTCGGTAGGATCGCCGAGGCCGAAGTGGCCGCAAAGGCCCAGGATGGCGAGAAGGTCCGCGCTGCTCTCGCCGTGATTGGCAAGGGTGCCGGCCGGTGGATGCTCGGCACCGCAAAGGAGATTGGGGCAAAGCTGTTGGTCGAGTACCTGGAGACGAAGTGTGGGCTCTGAATGTGATTTAAGGGGAACCGAGTTGAGCGGAGACCACGATTTCGAGCGAGGCTATTTCTGCGCGGTGGCCGTGCTGCTTCGCGAACAGGGCATGACGCCGGATGTCCAGTCTCTTTTCGTCCAGGGTGGCGACGCCAAGCACGCCGACCCAGACGATCGGGCGCAGTTCGAGGCCCATGGCCTCATCGAATCGGCATAAGGGGAAGCCAATGAATAAGGATTGGAGACTGGTGCTGGGGTTGCGCGTCCACGAACTCGCCGCACTATTGCTTTTGGTGGCCTTGGGTCTGGCCTTCGCGCCAGGTGTTCTCAAGGCACTGCCACTGCTCGCCGGTGTCGTCACCGCGGCGGTGATCCAGCACCGGAACCGGAAGGAATGGATGTCTTTGCCGCCCGAAGTGCGGCGTCATATCGCGCTTCGTTTGCAGGGCCGGCAAGCGGCCTGATCGAGCTACCAGGGGAACGGTCGAATGGACCAAGGGCAGTACATCGCGGATGTAATTCGGGACGGCTCTGGCGGCCATATCGCTCGCGTGCTTTTGGACCGGGCCGGCGACCGCGTTGAGGTCTGGCGACAGGAACTTTATTCGCCGGACAAGGCGGCGGCCGAAGCGGCGGATAGTTGCAGGAAGCTTGAAGCGACCCGCGACGGGTTTCGGTGGGACGAGCGGGTGTACGTGACGGAAGCCGGCGTGGGAGCCGGAATAGACGACAGCCTTGAGGAAATGCGGGCTCAAATGGCGGTCTTGCGCGAATGCTGTCCGGAGTTGGCGGATTGGGGCGATCTCGCCCTGTCCAGCGCGTTCGGCTGCTATTCCGAAGGTTGCCTGGCCATCAGTTGGGCAGACTGGATCATCGAGCGCCGCGCTTTCAGCGATTTCCTCGGCTACGTCTTCGGTGTCCAGGTCGGCCTTATTGATCGGGATACGAGTTGCGCGCTGGCCGAACGGCCGGCCGAGCAGCTTGGCGCCGTCCGGCCGTGGAAGAACTGACCTAGAAGGGGAAGCAAGGTCTCAATGATCGACCATTCAAAATCAGAGAGTTCGTAGCGGCGTGGGGTCATGAAAACTCCTTTAGGGAGTTTGAAACATTTTCTCCTCGCCACGGAAAGACGTTTTATGAGTTTGTGACCTAATTCAACTGCGCATTAGGAATAAAGAAGCTATCTTTTGGATTCATCGCCGCTATTCTGGCAAAGCCGACGCTATTCGGAATAAAAATAATGGCTTATAGAGAAGAGTGGGGGAATATTGAAGCCTGGTACAGGAATAATCAGGCTAAGGCGTGGCTGATCGCCATGGCTGTGGGAATAGTAATCTCTGTTATAACGTGGCTCATTCCTGGAAACTGGCTATTTGCACATAATGATATTTATAGGGGCGCGAAGATCGCGATGGACATGCCGCCGCTGAAGATGACCGCGGCGGCACAAGAGCAAAAACCCGTAATTGTTATCAAAAACAACGGTTCTGGATCTGTTCGGATACCTAGATACACATTCTCATCGGCCAAATCGAAGTACCTTATGCTTCAGCCAGATGGTATTTGCAGTATTTTCTTAGAACATGAAAAAGATATCATATATCTTGATTTGGCCGTAGACTTTGATAGCTTCAAAGGGTACGTTTTACCATCAAATGACGAATATAATAGGATAATTGTCTGGAAAAATAGCTACGAATTCCTGATTTTGGAAGGCGGCTATCAAATGCAGCACGGCGAATATATTGTGCGTGGCTATTTTCGGTTTGAGACCGGTGGCGTTCATCAGGGAATGTTGTCGGTCGCCCTAATTAGGGTGCCGGACGAACAGGTAATTCTGAGCGCGAATACACGGGAATATGACTCCGATTTTCCAAAATTGCACAAGGAGTGCCAGCGTGAACCATAGCTAGTGCACTGAGTAAAACAGAAAACTAGCAGATATTTTCTGTAATGCGGGAGGCGTCCTTCAAAGTGCTGCGAGGCCGTGAGACGGGGAATGGTTGACAGTCTCTTCAAATGGCGGGCACGACGACATGACGCAAAGGGAACCAAAATGGAGGCAACCTACTACGACCGCCAGGGGCAGGCGGTGGCCTATACAGATGACGGCGAGGCGCTGTATTCCTTTGGTGGTCGGCCTTTGGCGGTCATCGTTGATGAGGGTGTGTATACCTTCTCGGGGCGATTTCTTGGGTGGGCCGTGGATGGCTGGATCTTTGATCGTGGCTGTCGACCTGTGGTGTTCAGTGAAGATGCGTCTGGCGGGCCGGTCAAGCCCGCTCGATCTGCACGGCCAGCCCGATCTGCGAGAAGCGCCCGGCCGGCGCGCGGCGCCCGAGAAGCCCGCCCGGCGCGGCCGGCACGCTCATCTTCATGGTCGCCGCTCGACTTTGCGGCATTTCTAAGCCAATAGCGCAAAGGGAAGGGGATTGGGCATGCTGCGGAAACTCACGCACGACGATGTCGAGCGGATGTTCGATCAACTCGCCAACCGGGGCGTGGATAGTGCACTTCAAGAAAGAAGGGATATCCAAGGGCAATTCAATCAGAGAGGCCTTTTACACTCCTCAATGTATGTACAAGGGGTGGAGCAGGCCAGTCGCACGATCCTCCGCAAAGCGGTATCGGATTCGATGCAGCTTCTGACAGACGTTGTCGCAAGGAAAGAGTTGGCCTACGAGCAGATCAAGGGCCCCGTTCTGAGTCGCATCACCAATATTGCCCATAGGCTCGCCAACCTCGTCGCCGAGGCGAACCAGCAGATGCCCCAGACCCTGGAGATGAACAAGATCCGCGCGGAATATGAGCAAATTGTCAAGCACGCCATTAGCGACTTCGAGGTGGGGATGATCGACGGGAGGCCCGCAAGGTCCTCGCAAAATGTGGCCCTCCATATCGGCGGGGACATGTCGGGGATCGTTCAGGTAGCGGGCGACGGCGCCCACCAGATCACCACTCAGACTCGCATCGACCATGGGATTGATCTCCCCGCGTTTGCCGAAGAACTGGCCGCGCTGCGGCAGACTATTTGTCCCCACATTACGAATGCAGACCAGGCGATCGCGGCCGGCCGGATCGCCGAGGCCGAAGTCGCCGCCAAAGCACAGGACCTTGAGAAAACCAACTCATCCCTCGCGGCTATTGGCAAGGACGCCGCACGCTGGTTGGCAAACACGGCCAAGGAGATCGGGTCAAAGCTTGTGGTTGACTATTTTGAGAAGCACTGCGGCTTATAGGCGCACCGGCATAGAAGGAACATAAGGGATGTATCCAATCAATCGCATGCCTACTTCCGAAGAACGAAAAATTCTTCGCGCCCTTGTCGAAGCGGGAGGGCAGATGTGCAATGAAACCGTTGCGGCAATGGGGCGGTGGGCGTGGCCATGCGTCGAAACCATTAACCAGTATGGTTGGGTACTGGTATCCACAACAGTTTTCATAACGGACGAAGGTCGCGAAGCTTTGGCGAAATGTGGGTCGCCGGGTACGGCCGATGAACCGGAACTGTCATCAGAAGAGATTGCAAAAATTATCGCGGCCAGCATTCCGTCTTAACGGCATAAGGGGAACCGGACTCGATGTGCGGCAGAGCGCGAATCACCAGACCATGGCGGGAAATTCATGAGGCGATGAGCCTCATACCGACTGTGCCGGCACAAAACCTTCGAGAAAATTGGAATCTCTGCCCGACCCAGGACATCATCGCCGTCACCAGCTCGGACGAGGGCAAGCGCATCGGCTCGCTCATGCATTGGGGGCTGATTCCTTCTTGGTCAAAGGAAGGGAAGATGACCTATCCAACCTTCAATGCAAGGTCGGACGGCTATCAGGTGAAAGCAAGTTTCAAAGGGGCCTGGAAAGCCGGACGCCGCTGCCTGGTGGTGATTGACGGTTATTATGAATGGCGTCCGTCCGACAAACAGCCGTTCTCGATTGCTTATGTTGATCGTCGTCCTATGGCCGTCGCCGGCCTCTGGGAAACATGGCGAGCGAAGAACGGAGGGGAGACGATCAACTCTTGCACTATGCTGACCATCGATGCGAGCGAACGCATGGCGCCGCTGCATGACCGCGCGCCGGTCTTCCTTCACGAGCGGGATTGGCCAATATGGCTGGGAGAAAAAGCCGCCGATGCGGCTGCACTGGTGAAGACCTATCCCGGCGACGACATCGAGTGGTGGCCAGTCGGCAAAGGGGTTGGAAATCGCCGCAGCCAGGGTCCGCAGCTTGCCTATCCGGTCTAACTGAACGCATAAGGGAGAACGGGCGTGAACTGGATTGAATTGCACCCTGGTACGGCTGCGTGGGTCCAGGCAGGGGGTGCGCTCGTCGCGCTGATCATAGCCGTTTGTGTTCCTACGTGGCACACCCGGAAGATCGAGGCTCGCAAGCGCCGCCAGTTTCTCCAAAGTGTCGCCGCCATCGGCGGTGAAGTCCAGAAATGCTTTACCAATGCGGCTGCGCATTGTGGTCACGACACGGAACAGGGACTTCGATTCGTCAGGAGTGTAGAGGCATGCCACAGGTTTCGGATCGCATCGGCTGCGATCAATGCGGTCCCAGTTCATGAGCTTCCGAGCTACCAGCTGGCTCGGCGCGTACTGGAATTGCAGCAGCTAATGGCCGAGGGGCTAATGCAACTGGACGCGGCGTTTAAAGAGGTCGACGACCATCAAAGGCTGGTACAGTCGGAACTCTACGGGCAGGCGTTTACGAGGCTTGCGGAGAGCGCCCGCCCCTGCCTCTCGGAGATCGAGGCGGCGGCACGATGACCAAGCACAAGGGGAAAGAAGGGGCACGATGAGAGTCAACGAAACAGCCTATGGTCTGAGAATCCGAACTTGTGCGGACAGCATTCTCGCCACGGTCGAAACCGAGCACAAGGTGCTCGCCACTCTGATTCCTATGGTGCAAGCGGCGAAGAACTTCCTTGGCGAGGATTTGTCAGCCGAGGTATTAGAAGAGTTGGACTATCACTTTCACCGCATTGAGGAATTCATCGCCAAATGGCGACCGTCGGACAAACCGACGCCGGGCGTTTTCTACGCACAGCCGAATTGGGCAGAGAGTATCGACAAGGAAACGCAGGCCGCCCGTAAGTTGGTGGCGGACCTGAAAGAGGAATTCTCCGCTGGAAAATTTCCCAAAAAGGCGACGGCCGAACAGACGCGATGCGAGCCCCCTGTGTCGAAAGGTGAGGCGTTCATCGCCATGGCGATCGACCCGACGATTGCCGAACTCGATGATGTGCACGATGCGATCAAGGTCGCCTGCAAGGACTGCGGGATTGATGCCAAACGTGCGGACGAAGACCAGTCGAACGAACGCATTACTGATCGCATTGTGTCATCGATCCGCACCGCGGAATTTGTTATCGCGGATCTGACACATGCACGGCCGAACGTCTTTTTTGAAGCTGGGTTGGCTCACGGTCTCGGCAAGACGCCGATCTACGTGGCGAAACAAGGGACCGCGCTCGCATTTGATATTAAAGACTATCCAGTCATCTTCTTCCGCAATATGCGAGAACTGAAAGCCGGCTTGCGGAAACGACTCAAATCTCTCAGCGCGTCGCCGGTCGAAAATATAACTGTCTTTAAAAGCCTTGGTGCTGATCATTTCGTGTGACGAGCAACACAAGGGGAACCGGCAGAGATGGGAAAAACCACCAATATCGCTACCGGCAAGATAGTCATGCGGATGCTTGAGAGGATCTTGGTGTGAGATTTCTGCCCCTGAAGGTGTCAGATCAAGAATTGCAGACAATGTTGGACGATATTGTCCGCCGACAGCCGTTGGAATACATCGCAATGTGCATGGGAATGTCTATTGATACGGTGAAAAAATGGCGGTTAACGGGGGTGCCCATGTCGTCTGTGAGGTTTTTTCGTTTAGTAGTGACGAATGACCGGTTTTGGCAGGCGGCGGTTTCTTTGCGCGAGACTATAGATATTGAGCTAGTGGATGCACGGCTAGCAGCTGTTCGTGAGCAACTCAAATCCTTGAAACGACAACGTCTACGAAAACGTCGCGAAGAAGGTCGGTACAGTTTTTTGCGAACATTAGAGTCGATCAGGCGAATCCGCTGCGCGAAGCGTCGGATCGATCGCTAAAAAGGGGAAGGGGAGCCACAATGTCTGTCGGTAAGATCACTTTGTTCGGGGACAAGCTCCTTGAGGACGATGCCCAGATTGGGCGGACCGAGTCGGGAGGTAATGGCCACAACGTCTTTTACTGGAAGGACGGCGACGCGAACCAGGAAGTGTTTTTGGCCACCATCGACATCAATCATGGTGAAGTGGACGTCGTGCGCGCGATCAAAACGGCATTATCTCGCGTTCGCCGGAACTGACTACGAGGGGAATGGTCCATGGAATCGATGTTCGAACGGATCGCGTTTCTGCTGGTCGTAGCCACGGTTCTGACCGTGGCCGGATGGCTCTGGGCGTAACCGACATGAACGCGGGTAAAACCTTTCTTGGCGCGGGCGTTTTAGCGGCGGGGGGAGCGAGCGCATCCTATCTTATGGATACCCTGCTCTATTCTTCCAACGGAATACACGACCCTGTTGTATGGGGCCTGCTGAGC
>WASR01000115.1 GCA_009712615.1 Methanobacterium sp.
AATTTAAACCATTAATTTATTTGGTTTAATACTAACTGAAATTTATTCTGTTATTCCAAAGAGAGGATAATAAAATGTCAGAATTTAAACTAATATCACCCTACAAACCTTTGGGAGATCAACCCAAGGCAATCAAATCTATTTCAGAAGGATTTAATAAAGGTCTGAAACATCAGACTCTCCTGGGTGTTACAGGTTCAGGTAAAACATTCACAATGGCCAATGTTGTTAAAGAGGTTAAAAAACCCACACTGGTCATATCACACAACAAAACACTTGCTGCCCAACTTTATGAAGAATTTAAAGAATTCTTCCCAGACAACGCAGTAGAGTACTTCGTGAGTTACTATGATTATTATCAGCCAGAAGCTTACATTGCGCAATCTGACACTTATATTGATAAAGAAGCCCAAATAAACGATGAAATAGATATGATGCGCCACTCTACAACCCAATCCCTCCTTACAAGGGATGATGTGATAGTTGTGAGCAGCGTATCATGCATCTACGGTATAGGATCTCCTGAAGATTATGGTGGACTCATCCTTTCAGTGGAAGTCGGAGACAGTGACGGAAGGGAAAAAATAATCAGAACCCTCATTGACATGCAGTACGAAAGAAATGATATCGACTTTACAAGGGGAAAGTTCAGGGTAAGGGGAGATGTTGTAGAAATCAGACCTGCACAGGGAAATATAGGAATCAGAATTGAATTATTTGGAGATGAAGTTGACAGGATATCCTTGATCGATCCCCTGCTTGGAAGTGTTAAGAGAGACATGGATCGTGTGGTTGTTTTCCCAGCCAAACACTTCGTTACATCCAAGGATAAAATCGAATCTGCCATCACAAATATTGAAAAAGAACTTGAAGAAAGGTTAACTGTACTACATTCACAGAACAAGCTGGTTGAAGCCCAGAGACTTGAACAAAGAACCAGATTTGACATGGAAATGCTGCAAGAAGTAGGTTACTGTACAGGGATAGAAAACTATTCAATGCACCTGTCAGGAAGGAAATGGGGTGAAACACCAATTACACTCCTACAGTACTTTCCAGATGATTTCTTAACCATAATAGATGAATCACATGTGACAGTACCCCAGATTGGTGGTATGTATGCTGGGGATAGGGCGCGTAAAGATTCTCTGGTTGATCATGGTTTCAGATTACCATCAGCAAGGGAAAACAGACCCCTTAATTTCTCTGAATTTGAGATGCTGCAAAATCAAGTCCTCTATGTATCTGCAACTCCTGCCAAGTATGAACTTGGAATCAGTCAAAATATGGTTGAACAGATCATAAGACCTACTGGACTGGTTGATCCGGAAATTATAGTTAAACCAGTTGTGGGCCAGGTTGATCATCTTCTAGGAGCAATTCAAGCCAAGGTTAAAAAGGATCAAAGAATACTTGTCACAACCCTCACCAAAAAAATGGCTGAAGACCTCACAGATTACTATGCCAAGGTCGGAATCAAGGTAAGGTACCTTCACTCTGACATCACCACACTCGAGAGAATAGATATCATAGACGAACTTAGAAGAGGCAGTTTCGATTGTCTTGTGGGTGTTAACCTACTGAGGGAGGGGTTGGACCTTCCTGAAGTATCCCTTGTCGTCATACTTGATGCAGATAAATAATGATTTTTAAGGTAAAAAACTTCACTCATACAAACAATTGGAAGGGCTGCCAGAAATGTGGAAGGCCAGGTAATTATCTACGCAGATAAAATTACAGACTCCATTAGTTCTGCAGTTGAAATAACCAATGAAAGACGAAGGTTGCAGATAGCCTACAACAAAGAACATGGAATCAACCCAAAATCAACCGTAAGATCTGTTAAAGAAAAAACTAAAAAAGATAGTAAGAAAAGGGATAATGTAAAAGACATCCCAAAGGACGAATTATTACTGTTAATTAAGGATCTAGAGGCAGATATGAAGAAAGCCTCACAAAAGCTTGACTTTGAAACGGCGGCCAAGATCCGTGATAAAATACAATTTTTAGAAGGAGCATCAAACTGATGAATACTAAAAAGGATTACATAACAATAAAAGGGGCCAGAGAACACAACCTGCAGAATGTTGATCTCACCCTTCCAAGGGACAAATTTCTAGTGATAACAGGGCTGAGTGGTTCTGGAAAATCTTCCCTTGCATTTGACACCATTTATGCAGAGGGACAGAGAAGATATGTGGAATCATTATCTGCATATGCCCGTCAATTTTTGGGTCAGATGAAGAAACCTGAAGTTGACTACATAGAAGGACTGTCACCAGCCATATCAATTGATCAAAAAACAACCCGAGTAAACCCAAGATCCACTGTGGGTACTGTTACAGAGATATATGATTATTTCAGACTATTATTTGCCAGGATCGGAACACCTCACTGTTATAAGTGTGGTAAGGAAATTTCTCAACAGACATCTGGACAGATCGTGGACTCCATACTCACCGAACCTGAAGAAACCAAAATTCAGATATTGGCACCTATTATTAAAGATAGGAAAGGAGAACACGTCAAGGTCTTCGATGATCTGAAGAAGAAGGGATTTATAAGGGTTCGTGTTGATGGTGAGATTTCTGGTATCGATCAAGAATTTGATCTGGATAAAAAAAGAAAACACAGCATCGAAGTTGTTGTTGACAGGCTTGTTATTAGAAGGGATGAAGATTTCAAGCGAAGGTTAGCAGATTCTGTTGAAACAGCCCTTGAACTCGGTGAAGGTCTGGTTATTGTCTCATTTGCTGATGGTAAATCTGATGACCGCGTTTTCAGTGAACACTTTGCATGTACTGACTGTGGAATAAACTTTGAAGAAATAAGTCCCAGGATGTTCTCATTCAACAATCCCCATGGTGCATGTCCTGAATGTAACGGACTTGGAAGTAAGATGGAGATAGACACAGATTTTGTTGTACCGGACAAAAACCTTTCATTGAATGATGGAGCCATACTGCCATGGAGTAAATCTGGTAACAAGGACAATTACTACTCCCAGATGTTGAAGGCTGTGTCTGATCATTATGGTTTTAGCATGGACACACCATTTGAAGACCTTCCACAGAAGTATCAGGACTACATTCTCTATGGAACACCCGACAAAATTGAATTTAATTTCAACAGAAAAAACAGACATTACAAAGTTAACAGACGTTTTGAAGGTGTTGTTAAACGTATGGAACGATTGTTCATGGAAACCCAATCCAACTACATGAGGAGCTACGTTGGTAAATTCATGAGTGATCGTAAATGTCCTGTTTGTGAAGGAACCAGACTCAGACCCGAAAGCAGATCAGTGACTGTGGGTGGAATATCCATATCTGAAGTTGTTGAAATGCCAATTAAAGCTTCAAAAAAATTTTTTGACGAGCTAGAACTCAGTGAAATGGAACTCTACATTGCCAAGGAGATATTGAAGGAAATTAAGGAACGTTTAAAATTCCTGGTTGATGTGGGTCTTGATTACATAACCCTCGACAGATCTTCTGGTACCTTAAGTGGAGGAGAGGCACAGAGAATAAGGCTTGCCACACAGATAGGTTCGGGATTGGTAGGTGTTCTATATATTTTAGATGAACCAAGTATAGGACTTCATCAGAGGGACAATGCACGTTTAATTGAAACCTTAAAAAGGCTCAGAGATATTGGTAACACACTCATAGTTGTTGAACACGATGAAGACACCATAATGTCAGCAGACCATGTGGTAGACATTGGTCCAGGTGCAGGGGAACATGGTGGTAAGGTCATTGCAGAAGGAACTCCTAAAGAAATCATGGAAAATCCTGATTCAATCACAGGACAGTACCTTTCTCGAAGAGAACTCATTGAAGTACCTGAAAATAGAAATCTTCCAAATGGAAATTATTTGACTGTGAAGGGAGCCAGACAGAACAACCTCAAAGGAATAGATGTTCAATTTCCATTGGGAGTATTCACCTGTATAACAGGGGTGTCAGGTTCAGGTAAAAGTACGTTAATAAACGATGTTCTCTACAAGGGAGTTAATGGTAAGCTCAACCGTAAGAACATGCTTGCAGGTAAGCATGATGAAATAACAGGTATTGAAAACCTGGACAAAGTGATCATCATTGATCAGTCCCCAATAGGTAGAACTCCTCGATCCAACTCTGCAACCTACACAGGAGTTTTCACCCATATAAGGGAGCTCTTTGCAACAACTGTCGCAGCTAAAAGTAGGGGATACAAGCCCGGAAGATTCAGTTTCAATGTTAAAGGTGGACGCTGTGAAGCTTGTAGTGGTGATGGAATAATCAAGATTGAAATGCATTTTCTAGCAGATGTTTACGTGCCTTGTGAGGTTTGCAAAGGTAAACGGTACAATAGAGAAACCTTGGATGTGAGGTACAAAGGTAAAAACATAGCAGAAGTGCTTGATATGACTGTAGAAGAGTCATTAGAGTTTTTTAAGAACATCCCTAAGATCCATAAGAAACTCAAAACATTGGATGATGTAGGGCTTGGATACATCAAACTAGGTCAACCTGCAACCACCCTCTCGGGAGGAGAAGCACAAAGAGTTAAACTGGCCAAGGAATTAAGCAGACAAAGTACAGGGAAAACTCTGTACATCCTGGATGAACCAACCACTGGACTTCACTTTGCAGATATTAAAAAGTTGTTGGATGTTCTCGGACGTTTAAGGGATTCGGGCAACACAATCCTTGTGATTGAACACAATCTGGATGTTATTAAGACTGCTGACTACATCATCGATCTAGGTCCTGAAGGTGGAGACGATGGTGGTAGAGTCGTTGCAGAGGGTACACCCGAAGAAATTGCCATGGGTACAAGTTACACTGGAAAGTATCTTAAAACTGTTTTAGAAGAAAGTGTACCCAACATATCCGGTGAAATCATTACAGACAGTGATATGGTAGAAACTGCACCTAAAAACAGTTAGTTAAAAGTTCAGTTCTTCCATCAACCCTATTTTTTTCTTTTACATTCTAATTTAATCTCAATCCCATTTTCTAATATTTTTTTTACATCAAATTTATTTTTAAGTCCAAGAAATAAATGGAAGGAATTATATACCAAGGAGTTATATAGAATTTATTATTATGATTAAGCGCTGTTTTTCGGGGGGAAGTTCAGCTATTAACCACAATACAGTTCAATGGTTGATCCAATTTTCATTCCGATTTTTGCACAGTATTGTTCAAAAAAAATAATTAAACGGAGAAATTAAAAAATGATTAGCGGGTTTTTAATCGCAATACCATCTCTTGATCCTATTTACAATGTTTTAGGGCGGGGAGACTATTTTATGCTTCTTCTTCTGTTACTTGTGATCCTGATGGTTGCACTGTTAACTGAACGTGTTGAAAAGGTCAGAACTCTGAACAAGTTGAATGAAGAACTCAAATTAGAAGCAATTAAACTAGAAGATGCAAACAATGAACTTGAAGCCTTTGCATATTCTGTTTCACACGATTTAAGAGTGCCTTTAAGGGCAATTGATGGTTTTTCACGAATTGTAATCGAAGATTATGAACAAGAACTTGATGAAGAAGGTGTGAGGCTTTTAAACATCATACGTGATAACACCAAGAAGATGGGTCAGTTAATAGATGACATTCTCCTACTTTCACGCGCAGGGCGTCAGGAAATGAATATTGGCAAGTTAGATTTAACATCACTAGCTAAAAATGTTTACAACGAATTTCAGCAGGAAACAAGTACCAGAAACATTGACTTTGTTGTTGAAGATACACCACAAGTTGAAGCAGACAGGGCACTCATGACCCAAGTTTTAACCAATTTAATTGGAAATGCCATTAAATTCACCAAAAAAACAGAACATCCCAGGATAGAATTTGGTTACAGTGAAGATGAATCCAACTACATTTACCATGTCAAGGATAATGGTGCAGGTTTTAACATGAAGTACTACGATAAACTCTTCGGACTATTTCAAAGACTTCACAGCCAGGAAGAATTCGAAGGTACTGGAGTTGGACTCTCAATTGTCCAAAGAATCGTAAGCAGACATAATGGACGTGTTTGGGGTGAAGGAGAAGTTGGCAAGGGCGCAACAATTTATTTTTCACTGCCTAAGAACAAATAGTGCTGAATAATAATTAATTCCTAAAAGAACGGAGGAGAAGATAGTTATGAGCTTGGATGAAACTGAAATTCTACTGGTCGAAGACAATCCAACAGATGCTGAACTCACAATGAGGGCTTTAAAGAGGAAAAATTTGATCAACAAATTGGTATGGGTTAAAGATGGAGCCGAAGCTCTGGATTTCATATTTGCAAAGGGAGAGTTTTTAGATAGAAATCCTGAAGATCTGCCTAAACTCATACTCCTCGATCTTAGAATGCCTAAAGTGGATGGTTTGGAAGTCCTTCATAAGATTAAGGAAAATGAAAGCACTAAAAACATCCCCGTAGTTGTTTTAACATCTTCCAAAGAAGACCGGGATATTGTGGAAAGTTATAAATTGGGAGTTAACAGTTACGTAAGCAAACCTGTTGAATTCGATGAATTTATTGAAGCTGTTTCTACCATGGGATTTTACTGGATACTCATAAACAAACCACCTTCAGAGGTGCCTCAAGGAACCGATTAGGATATTGCTGGTTGAAGATGTTGAGTTAGATGCTGAATTAACTGAGCGTGAACTCAAAAGAAGCAACATTAATTATATATCAAAAAGGGTCGAGGAAGAATCTGACTTTATAGATCATTTAATATCTTTTAAACCCGACATTATTCTTGCAGATCATTCTCTTCCAAATTTTGATGGTGTAACAGCCCTTAAAATTACTAAGGAAAAATGTCCTGAAACTCCATTCATATTTGTTAGTGGTAAAATTGGGGAAGACTTCGCAGTTGAAATGTTGAAAGAAGGTGCAACAGACTACGTTCTTAAAAGTAACCTTCCTAAACTTGGCCATGCAGTTCAAAGAGCCCTTAAAGAATTTAACGAACAAGTTGAACTTAAATATGCCCAGGAAGCACTTTTAGAAAGTGAGAACAAGTACCGTACATTATTTGAAAAAAATAAACATCCAATTATAGTATTTGATGATAAGGGAAACTTCACAGATTCAAATGAAGCTGCACTCTTATTTATGGAGACCAACAGGGAACAACTTCTAACCAAAAATTTATCGGACTTTATATTATATACTGATGATGTAGAAACCATAGGAAGCGAAGAATTTTGGAATACAAAGGATAATTTAGAAGTTACATTTGAAATCAAAAATAAGCTTAAAATTTTAGAACTCACCCTCACTCCAGTGTATCTTAACACTAAAACCATAGTTTTTGGTGTGGGTACAGATATAACCAAACGTAAAATTGATGAGGAAAAGATTTTAAATTCCTTGAAGGAAAAGGAGTTGCTTTTAAGGGAAATTCACCACAGGGTTAAAAATAATCTGCAGATAATATCCACGTTACTCACACTTCAATCTTCACAAAACAACAACATCAATGTTGATGATCTTTACAGAGAAAGCCAAAACCGTATCCAATCTATATCATTGATCCATGAGAATTTGTACCATTCCAAGGATCTGGCCAACATTAACTTTGAAATCTATACCAAGGGTTTGATAACGGATCTTTTTGATTCTTATGGTATAGATTCCCATAAAGTTAAGTTAAACCTTGATATCGATGATATTACTATGGGTATTGAAACTGCAATTCCATGTGGATTGATAATAAATGAACTTGTGTCAAACTCACTTAAACATGGTTTTTCAGACTTGGATACCGGTGAAGTAAATGTTAAACTGCACAGAATTCAAGAGGGAAAGTTTTCACTATTTATTAGTGATACAGGAAAACCATTTCCAGAAGATATAAGCCTGGTTAACAACGAAACTTTAGGATTGGAACTCATTAAAAATCTGGTAAACCAGCTTGATGCTCAACTTAAATTTGACAGAGGCAAAAAGGAATTCAACATAATTTTTAAGGAACTCGAATACAAGGAGAGAATTTAATGTCTAATGAAAGAATAATGATCGTGGAAGATGAAAGCATCGTTGCCATGGGAATAAAACATAAATTAGAGGATCTTGGCTACGAAGTAGTTGGTATAGTGGCAACAGGTGAAGGTGCTGTTAAAACTGCCCTTAACACTGTGCCTGATCTGATCCTGATGGACATAGTTCTTAAAGGAGATCTAGATGGTATAGAAGCAGCACAGCAGATTCACAAACATCAAGACACTCCCATAATTTATATCACTGCTTACTCAGATGAAGAAGTTTTAGAAAGGGCCAGAATAACTGAACCTTATGGTTACATCTTAAAACCATTTAAAAAGAGTGAAATTAATGCCAACATTCAAATGGCCATCTACAAACATAAAAGGACAGGAAAAGGAGTGAAGAAACCAAAAAAAGAGTGCTTGCAGACTTTTATGATTTTATATTAACTGCAATGCCCACATGCAGCACAGATTCTGATATGGAAATGAGGCAGTTACTTTTAAGGGTTTTTGCTGAACGTTTGGATGATGATCTCTATCCTAGATTTGTTGAGGAACTGGATCCAGATGAGATTGAAGATGCCGATGAACTTTTTGATGCATATGTTGCTTGGCTTGCAAACCTATTTGGAGACTTCGGAATCAAAACAATCATTACAGAAGAGGGCGACAGGATATACCTGGAATTTTTCAACTGCCCATGGCCAGAAGATGCCAAGAAAAAACCAATTTTTTGCCTGAACTGTCAGGCCATGATAAACCGAAGCTTCAACTGGACAGGACTGGGAGGAAGTATCGAGAGAAGATCTTCCATAACTGACGGGTCAGAATCATGTATATTCAAATTCAACAAAACTGAATAACAAAGTATCAATAATAATAATGATTTAGAAATATTTCTCTAATTATTATGATTGGATTTGGTGATAATGAAAAACATCATTTAATATTATTATTT
>WASR01000297.1 GCA_009712615.1 Methanobacterium sp.
ATTCTGCTGCGGCGTAGAGCACTTCCAAATTTAAATCAATTAAATGTGGTTTTTTCGCAAAGGTTTGAGAAATTGCACTTTTGAAATCATCATCAGACATATCATCAGACACTTCCATTAAAACTCCCAACATGGCAGTATTAGCTGCCTTGCCAACACCATGTTCCTTGGCAATTTTTAATGCAGGAACCCCAATGGCTTTAACACCTTCAGGTGGTTTGAAATCCCCAATCTCTTCATCATATAAGATCGTTCCACCTTTTTTTACTCTTTCAGCAAATTCTTCCAGTGAAGGCCTGTTTAAGGCTACTAAAATGTCTGATCTGTAAACAACTGGTGATCCTATAATTTCCCCTGAAACAATCACAGTACAGTTAGATGTTCCTCCTCGCTGTTCCGGACCATATGAAGGATACCATGAAACATGCCTACGTGCCTTACATGCTGCTTCTGCCAATATAAGGCCCATGCTCAGAACTCCCTGACCGCCAAATCCAGATATCTTTACCACTTTGGTTTCAAATTCAGGGTCATCTATTGCTCCTAATGAACTTTCCTCTTCCACATCAAATATTTTGTCCAGTGCTTCCTTTGAAAAATCACTGGGTTCCCTACACAGAGGTTCAACTTCTGCAGTTCTATCCCTGAAATTTGCCAGAGGAAATTCAACTTCCATCTGTTCATTCAAAAATTTCTCTGCACCCTCAGCATCCTGCCTCAGGTTGGTTGGACATGGTGATAACAGTTCTACAAATGCATAGCCTTTGCCATCCCTCTGGATCTCCAATGCCTTCCTAACAGCCCTTCTTGCCTTCCGAATGTGTGATGGATCAGACAATGATACTCTTTCTATGAATACTGGTGCTTTAAGATTGTTTAAAAGTTCAGACATGTGGAGGGGATAACCTGTATAACGAGGATCCCTTCCATCTTGACAAGTGACTGTGACCTCTCCAATCAAAGTTGTGGGTGCCATCTGTCCCCCTGTCATTCCATAGACAGTGTTGTTTATGAAGAAAACCGCCATTTTCTCTCCCCTGTTGGCAGCTTGAATGGTTTCATTTAATCCTATGGAAGCTAAATCACCATCTCCTTGGTAAAGAATTACAACTGCATCTTCTTCTGCCCTTGAAAGACCCGTACCTACTGCTGGAGCTCTTCCATGAGCAACTTGTACATGTCCACAGTCGAAGTAGTAGTATGCAAATACTGCACATCCAACAGGACTGGTCATTACCATTCTGTCTTGAATTTTAAGATCATCAACAGCTTCTCCTATCAGTTTGTGGAGTATTCCGTGTCCACAACCAGAACAGTAATGTGTTGCTGTTGGGGCACTCCCCCCCTTTCTTGGAAACTCACTAAGAATGGTTTCAGGTTTTCCTAATATCTTCTCATCTTCTAGTTTATTAGACATTATTCTCCCCCGCTACTTCGATTATTTTATTGGCTACAGTTTCAATATCTACTAAATTTCCACCCATCCTGTTAACAAGTTCCACAGGACGTTTACATCCTATTGCAAGTACTATATCATCCCTCATTTGACCATTACTCATTTCTACAGATATGAAACTACAATCTCTTTTTGCAATGTCCTTAAGAGCTTTTTCAGGGAAGGGGAATAGTGTTTTTGGCCTGAATAATCCTGCTTTTATTCCCATTGATCTGGCTTTATCCACCGCAGACCTGGATATCCTGCTGCTTATACCGTATGAAACTAGGATAATGTCGGCATCTTCAATTAAATAAGTATCATAATCAACTTCTTTAGCTTTAATTTCTTCATATTTCTCTTGTAATTTGAAATTAAAGTCTTCAAGTTGGTCAAAGTCTAGGAATATAGAAGTTACCAGATTATTTTTTGTTTCATGATTTCCACAAACTGCCCATGATGTGTCAATCTCTGGTTTGACTGCTTCTTTTGGGAATTGGAGAGGTTCTACCATTTGACCTAGAACTCCATCTGCAAGGATTATGACTGGATTTTTGTATTTGTCTGCGAGATCAAATGCTTTCATTGTGAAATCACACATTTCCTGAACCGAGTCTGGAGCCAGAACAATGTTTTTGTAGTTCCCATGACCTCCTCCCTTGACAAGTTGTGTGTAATCCGCTTGTTCAGGTCCAATATTTCCCAGTCCTGGGCCTGCACGCATTATGTCCACAATTACACATGGTAGTTCAGCTCCGGCTAAGAAAGATATTCCTTCCTGTTTCAAACTTATTCCAGGTCCTGATGATGCTGTCATCACCCTGTGACCTGCAGCTGACGCTCCGTATACCATGTTTATTGCTGCTTCCTCGGATTCTGCCTGGACAAATTTTCTCCCAACCATTGGAAAGTACTTTGATGCTTCGTGGAGGACTTCTGTTGCGGGTGTTATAGGATAACCAAAGTAGCAGTCACATCCTGCGTACATTGCCCCGATTATAACGGCTGTGTTTCCTTTAATGAGTTGTGTTGCCATTCTATATCCTCCTCCTTTTCTTTTTTCTTCTTAGCTTTTTTTGGTATGTGAACTTCTATTGCTAAAGGTTCTGGGCATGTGTAGTAACAATCCCCGCACCCTGTACAACCTTCTCCTGTGTAAACTACGTAGTGATATCCCCGTTCATTTAGAGAATCACTCATCTTTAAAACACCCTTTCGGCATGCTAAAACACACCTATCACATTCTTTACATTCTAATGCATTTATAACAGGATAGGGTTCGTTTTTATCCTTTTTTTCTGTCATGATATCAAATCTTTAATAATTTATATTTTAATTTCTAAAAAAAAGGTGAATAGAAATAAGTATCTATTTACCTTCTCCTTCATCCTTTTCTCTTATTTCAATACGTCTTATTTTGCCGCTTATTGTTTTTGGAAGTTCATCCACAAACTCAACTACCCTAGGATATTTGTATGGAGCTGTAACAGCCTTAACATGATTTTGAATATCCTTCTTAAGCTGTTCAGACGGTTCATAACCCTTGGCCAAAACAATTGTGGCTTTAACAACCTGCCCCCTAACTGGATCAGGAACTCCTGTGATGGCACACTCCAATACAGATGGATGTGAAATAACAGCACTTTCCACTTCAAATGGACCTATTCTATAGCCAGAACTCTTGATAATATCATCATTCCTTCCAACGAACCAAAGATATCCATCTTCATCCTTCCATGCAGTGTCTCCAGTATGGTAATAATCATCATACCATGCTTTTTTGGTATTTTTATTATCCATATAATATCCTGAAAAGAGTCCTGGAGGTTTTCCATCCTTTGTTCCTATAACAATTTCTCCTTCCTCACCAACATCCACAATTTTACCCTTCTTATCCATCAGTTGAATATTGTATCCCGGTGATGGTTTGCCCATTGATCCAGGTCTTGGTTCGGTCCATGTGAAATTTCCTATGCTGATCACTGTTTCTGTCTGTCCAAAACCTTCCATTAACCTTAATCCTGTGAATTCGTAAAATTTGTTGTAAACTTCAGGGTTTAAAGGTTCTCCTGCTGTTACAGCATACTTCAATGTGGAAAAATCATATTGAGATAGATCTTCCTTGATCAGGAATCTGTAAATTGTTGGAGGTGCACAGAATGTGGTTACACCATGTTTTGATGCTTTTTCAAGCATTTCAGCAGCATCAAAGCGATCGTAGTCATAGACAAACACTGCGCTGCCTGCTATCCACTGTCCGTAAATTTTTCCCCACAGACACTTGGCCCAACCAGTATCTGCCACAGTGTAGTGCAAACCATCGTCAATTACATTTTGCCAGTACTTTGCAGTTATAATGTGTCCAAGTGGATAGGTGAAATCATGCATGATCATTTTTGGAAGTCCTGTTGTTCCTGATGAGAAATATACAACAGAAGGATCATCAAGTTCTGTAGCTTCATCACCGGTAGGTCTTGTAAATTCAGAAGATTTGGATTCAAGTTCTGATTTGAAATCTAACCAGCCTTCTCTTTTTCCTCCAACAACTGCTTTGATTATTGTGTTGGATTTAAGTTGTTTTTCAGCTTTATCAACAGATTCAGGTACTCCTTCCTCTCCAATACATACTAACATTTTGATATCTGCACTTTCTATCCTGTACACAATATCCTTGGATTTCAGCATGTGGGTCGCTGGAATTGGTATTGCACCTATCTTGTTAAGTCCCAACAGGCAGAACCAAAATTCATACCTGCTTTTTAATGTGAGCATGACTGTGTCACCTTTAACAAGTCCACAATCCCTGAACAGATTTGCAGCCTTATCACTGTAAATTTTCAGGTCTTTAAAGGTGAATATTCTTTCCTCATCGTTGTCGTTGCACCATACAATGGCAATTTTTTCTGGATCCATTTCAGCATATTTGTCAACCACATCGTAGGAAAAGTTAAATTCTTCAGGTATATTTATCCTGAAGTTTTCTTCAAAATCATTGTATGATTCAAAATCAGTTTTTGAAACAAATTCGTTGAGTAACGATGACATATATAATTCCCTCTTTTTACCCTATTTCCCCAAATGTTTTCATAAAATAACTTTATAATATTATCGCAAGGAATTTGGCTTTTTCACCATTTAATGCTTCCATTGCGTGTTCGTAAGATGAATCAAAGAATATCGAATCACCCTTTTCAAGCACGATCTCGTTATCATGAATGTACAATTTAAGCGTTCCATCGATCACGTAGTTGAATTCCTGTCCAGGATGAGAATTGGTGGATGGTTTACCAAGATCCTTCCTTGGTTTTACAGTAACAATGAATGGCTCTGCTTTTTTGTGTATAAATTTTTCAGCAAGGTTTTCGTATTTGTACTGTTTTCTCCTTTCAACCCCTACACCTTTACCCTTCCTTGTAACTGTGAATATATGCATCCTAGTTTCTTCACCAGTTAAGAGCAGCCCCATATCCACCTTTAAAATTTGTGCAATTTCATAGAGTACGCTTGCAGGGATATCCAGTTTTCCTTCTTCATAGTTCCTGTAAGTTTCCAATGGAACACCTAAACTGGCCACAATATCTTCGATTTCAATATCAGAAAGTTCCCTTAATTCCTTTACACGCTGGGCAATTTCTATCATTTTTTCTTTCATATTCGAACTCCTTGATTAGCTAAAAAAACATTAGAATATTCAAAATAATTATAATGATTGTTAATGACAATTTAGTTATTCAAAATTCTGATATATATAATGATCCCCTTTAGTAGAATTAATCTTTTTGGGGTAAAAAAAGATCGTTCAAATCTAGAAGTAATTGAAAAAACAAAGTAAATAACAAACTGATTATGGAGGAATTTCATTGGAAATGAAACTAAAAATGGTCAAAGTTGAAGCCCCCGAGGATTGCAACATCATTCTTGGGCAGAGTCATTTTATAAAAACAGTTGAAGACTTGTACGAAGCAATATTCAATACTGTACCCAATGCAAAATTTGGAATTGCATTTTCAGAAGCATCAGGAGACTGTTTAGTTAGAACAGAAGGAAACGATGAAGAAATGGAAGAATTTGTTGCTGATAAAATGTTTGAAATAGGGTGTGGACATTCATTTTTGATAATTTTGGAAAATGCTTTTCCAATAAATGTTATACATAGAATTAAAAGTGTTCCAGAAGTGGTTAACATATACTGCGCTACTGCCAACCCAGTTGAAATTTTAATAGTGGAAACAGAACAGGGAAGAGGAATTGTGGGTGTTGTTGATGGATTTAAACCTAAGGGAATAGAAAACGAAGATGATAAAGATTTCAGAAGGAAATTTTTGAGGGAGATCGGATATAAATTTTAAAAATCAGATTTAGGCCCATAAATCTAAATTAAGCCCAAATTATAGACTACAAAAAAAAGTTATAGTCAGCAGTCCAATAATATTATAATGGTTAAAAAAACAGGTTATTGAACTTTTGTAGGTGTTTATAATGGATGAAACCAACGTGGTATTTACTGTAAATATGAAACACAACAAGTATAAAGATGAAAAAACCTTAGAAGTTAGTGAAGAAAATGTGACAATACAGTCGAGACAAGGTGGCAGTGTTGTTATGAATTTTGAGGGTACAAAATCTGAGATAATGAATATAAATGATTTTTTCAACGAAATAAACGATGTTGAACCTATAAAAGTTAACATCGCAGGATCTGGTGATGTTGATCATTACTTTAGAGGTCTTTCAGATATGGTTGAAGATACTGAAGGACTTTACAAGCTCAGAGTGACCCTGCAGTTTTTATCTACAACTGTATAGATTGAGAGTGTTTCTCAAATATAGATGGAATTTCGTTTGGGTGCTCAAAAACAGTGGTGTTTGGCATGTTAGACAAATTTTCCACATGCTTAGCATCATCCCGGGTTATGTTAAGAACCAAATCTTTACCATTTGGCAGTTTTGTTATTGTTTCACCCTCTCTAAAATCCGTTGGCATTATATAAATTGGTGTTGAAGTTTTTTGTCCCATAATTGCAGCATTTGTGAGTAATGTGTCCGCTATTCTTAAAGATATCTTTGCTACTGTGTTGGAAGTCGCAGGAGCAATTAACAAAAAATCAAACGTTCCAAGTTGAATCTTACCCGCTAAAAATGGAGAATTTGCATTTATCTCAGTCCATGTTTTGTCGAATAATGTTTCAAGAGTATTGGACAAATTATAGTATTTTAAGACTTGATCCCCTGCCTTAGATATGAAAACCCGGATATCGAAGGTGTCTTTATATTTTTCTTTCATCTGTTCCATTATTTCTACAGTTTCAAGAATTTTTTCACCACTACCTGTGATTCCCCAAGCAACCTTGTGTTTTTTACCCTTGACTATCATGTATTAATATTTGGTTCTTTTGAATTAAATTTTTTTCGTGGAGGCACAGATAGTTTTCAATGCTTCCAAACTGTAGATTTAATTTTTCTAATTTTTTTATGAAAGGATATATCTTTCTTGGATCAATAGTTTCATAAACCAACTCGATCATTATGATACAATAAAAAGTTAGTATTGGGGTGTTAGGATTAACAGTGAAAATATAAACAATGAAAAAGCAAGCAATGATTCTGAGAATGAAAAGTCTGAAAAGATTGAAAAATGCTACTTCTGCCTCAAAGAGTTTGACATAAACAAAGACGACTCTAGCCATTATAAATATGGTAAATATCCCATGTGTGCGTATTGTTCTGAATTTTATGGGTTTTACAGCGACTAAAAAAAAGTGGGAGGAGTTTAAAATTACTCCATATTTTCCTCAACCAGCGATATGCCCCATTTAGCCATTTTTAGTGCATCTTCTTCTGTTTGAGCTTCTGCAAAACATCGGAATATTGGTTCGGTCCCAGATGGCCTGATAATTACCCAGCCTTCTTCTGTTAATATTTTAACTCCGTCTTTGGTATACACTTCAAAATCTAAGGTTGCCTCAACTATTCTATCCATTACAGTTGCTTTCTGATCGTCTGCACATTCTACTTTTAACTTCGCAGAACAATATTTAGGAAGTTCTTGAATGAGTTCAGACAAAGGTTTAGATTCTTTTGCCATGATCTCAACTATTTTAGCTGTTGATAGGGCTGCATCCCTTCCATAAACAAATTCTGGGAATATAAGACCTCCATTTTCTTCTCCTCCGAAAAGTCCATTTTGATCCTTCAGTTCCCTTGCAACCAGAAGATCACCCACCCTTGTGGCGATTACTTCTCCATTATATTCCTCAGCAATGTCATAAATTGCAGCAGATGTAGCAACAGTTGTTACTATGGTTCCACCCCCGTTTTCCTTGAGCATTGCCTTTTCAACCAGTGCAAATGTTTTGTCACCGAAAACAAATTCTCCATTTTCATCGATGCATATGGTCCTATCTGCATCTCCATCATGGGCTATACCAAGATCTGCCCCTGTGGCTTTCACTACATTTTTTAGTTCTTCCAAATTGTCAGATGTTGGTTCTGGATTCCTTCCTGGGAAAAATCCGTCTGGTTGACAGTTCATTGTAGTTACCTGGCACCCTAACTTCCTTAACAAGTATGGTGTTGTGAAACAAGCTGCCCCACTTCCACAATCAACAATTACCTTGAGATTAGCCTCTTTAATTGCTTTGGAGTCCACCCTTTCAATCACATTTTCGATGTATTCCTCCACAATACCCTGGTTTTTTGTTGATTCTTCAATGGCATTCCATGAAACCCTTACAGGTTCCTCATCAAAGAACATTGCCTCAATTTTTTGTTCCCATTCATCTTCAATTCCTATTCCATCAGAATCAACAAATTTAAGTCCATTATACTTTGGAGGGTTGTGTGATGCCGTTATCATTACTCCTCCATCATAATAGTTTCTAACTGCAAATTGAACTGCAGGAGTTGGTAAAATTCCAAGATCGATGACCTTACATCCTGCTGATAAAAGTCCTGCAATAACTGAATGTTTGATCATTTCTGTTGATGTTCTTGGATCCCCTCCAACAGCCACAGTCCCCTTAACAATAGATCCATATGCTGCTGCAAGCCTTGAAGCAAATTCTGGTGTTAACTCTTGATTAGCAATTCTCCTAACTCCAAATGTTCCAAATAATCGTTTAATTGTCATAAAAAAAACTCCGATTGAATTATTTATTAATTTAAGTTTGTTATTGATATGAAATATAAACCTATTAAAATTATCTTAAAAAATAGGATCATGTTGGAATATTCATTGAAACAAAGATTCTAACTTTCCCTAAGCTGTTAATTGATCCTAAAAATCCGGCTGTTTTGTTCAGGCTATTAATTTAACAGACTTGGAATCAGTTAATATGATCTCTAAATTACCATCGTATTCTGATACTGTGCCCATGATTTTAATTCTTCTTTTCATGAGTTCACTGATTTTTAAATTATATTTCTCATAATCTTCAACAGTTTGATGG
>WASR01000218.1 GCA_009712615.1 Methanobacterium sp.
CAGACGAGTGCCCCATAAGCGATCGCGAACACGCCGAAATACGCGTAGAGCAGGATGAAAAGGTTATCCGTCGGATTGAAACTATCCGGCGCGTAGAGCCGTTGCGGACCGCCGATGCCCCCCAGGCCGACGCCGAACCACAGCATCTGATGGCGGCCGATCCAATGCCACGCGTCGGGCCAGGTATAGGCGATGCGCAGATAGAGGGATTCCGTGCTGAAGACCCCGTCGCCATGACTCATATGCAGGTCGCCGCTTAAAAGCGGCAGGCCGACGGCAATGGCAAGGAAAAGCACGAAGCAGATCCGAAGTCTCGTCAACCGGCCAACGGGCGCCTGGCTCAGGATCGCCGCGATCGGGGCGAAGGCGAGCAAGGATCCGGTGTGGGTCGTCAGCACGACAGCGCCCCCGGACAGCGCCGCGGCGCCGACGCGCTGGCGCTGCGGTCGGAAAAGCAGCACGATGCTGAGACAGGGCAGCACGGCGGCAACGGCGATCGAGCTTCTGGTGAAGCCGGCCACGCGCCGGGCCAGCGGATCTTCGATCTGCCAGTCTTTCGAAACGTCGACATTGAGATCGCCGATGACGGTCTTGATCCCGGTCCACGGAAATGTCAGGACAAATTTGTCGAGACAGACGCCGACGATGATCAGCAGCCATATCGCCGCTAAGACCTTCAGTATCCTGTCGCCCGGTGAAATCAGCAGGGATGCGGCGAAGAAGCCGAACAGCAGATTCATCAGGATCTTGGCGCCATAGGCGGCACCGGCAATGCTGCCGATCGTCCCCATCAGGACCAGCCCATGAAAGGTGACAAGGATTCCCGACACCAGGAAGGCGGCATGCAGCCTGAGCTGCACCGCCTGCGCGGTACAAAGCAGGGCCAGTGGTCCGATCATCAGTCCATCCCGAAGAAGGATCAGGCTGTCCTTGCCGGCCAGGTAAAGGCCGTAGCGGATCGGCGCCTCCAGCGCGTAGATGCTCAGATAGAAAATGCCACAGGCGACAAAAGACGCGGCGATCCGCCGGCTGTCGATATTGCCAGCGTCAAGGGCCCCGGCGGTCTTGTCCCACCTGTCGAAGCCGCCGCCGGAAATGCTGTTTCTGTAGGCCATGATGGCTAACACAAGCACGACTGCCGCGGCGGCGGTTGTGACCATTATGTGGTTGGAGCGTAGCAGGCGGTAAGCGAGCCTGCTTGGGCTTAACGGCGTACAGCCGTGCGGCCGGCCTGGTGCAGTGACATAAACAAAGGATTCAAAAAATTCGTCGACGCACCTCGGCCTGCGCGGCACTTGAGCGTTGAAAAAGCGGAGCTTTTTCGCTCAGGCAGACTCTCGTGCACTGAACCTTTTGTCTGGTTCAGTGTCCTAGTGAGCATCACCTGAGCCGCTTCGTACAGCGCGGTGCGCGCCATCTCGTCACCGGTTTTGCTAATAGCGCCGGTGATGTCGGTCTCGCCGGATTGGTACTTCTTCGGCGTCAGACCGAAATGCACCCCGACAGTCTTGGACGACGTGAAACGTGCCGGATCGTCGACCGCGGTCTTGAAGGTCAGCGCCGTCAACGCGCCAACCCCTGGCACGCTCATCAGCCGGCGGCAGATATCGTCGGCACGGACGAGGCTCAACAGCTTGCGGTACAGGAGAGATTGACTTCCTTGCCCAGGACATCCCGCGTCCGCAGCATCGTCTCGGCCACCTCTTCCAGCACTGGATGCTCGGCGATCAACTCACGCACTCGTGCGGCGAAACGGCCGCGACGGACACGCCCGACCTTCAGTCCGAACCCGCGCAGAATTCCCCGGATGCCGAACTCCACATCCTTCATCTTGCCGAGCAATAACTTCCTTGCCGTCAGCAAAGCGCGGATATCTTGGGACGCCAGCGACTTGCGGTGCACCGGTCGATACCATCCCATCCGGAGGAGTTGGGCGATGCCGCGCGCATCCTTACGGTCGGTCTTGACCGTCATCGCCGACAGCGCTGCCTTGACGTGCCGGGTCTCCAGCAGCACCGCCTCGAACCCAGCCGCTACCAGACCGGCGTGCAGCCACTGCGACAGCGGCCCGGCCACCAGCCCAACCCGGGTCAGCGGCAGCCCGAGCCCCCAAACAGCGCCACCAGCGCTTCCGGCTCGCTCGCCACCTTCACCTCCCGAACGATCTTTCCGTTCTTGTCCACGATGCAAACACTGCTCTGTTCCAACGACACGTCAATCCCGGCATAGTAGTCCATGGCTGTTCCCTGATGATGCTTGGGGCCGATCCGCTCGGACCCCGTTGTTTTCACCATCACTCTAGGGACAGCCACCCACCCTGGCTACCGCCCGGGGATGGCCCATTACGGCATCTAGGCGGACAGGCCAAATAACATCTTGATGCGAGACCATCTGATCATCAATAAATCATGAATCCTGTTGCGAACAGTAAAAAATTTCACAACTGCCACCATGGGATGACGTCTTGTAATGTCGATCATTTTTCGAAAATCTTTGGCATGAAAAGCAGTCAGGGCCTCTCTATAGGCCATCCAGTCGGTCACTGATTTCCGCTTCCTGGAAAGACTGCGCCGTTCTTCCTTATTCATTTTTTTCCAGTACTTACCAAGAAGATAGTGGCACGATCGGCAGATGTCGGCAAAACCGGTTCCTGCCCGCGAATTGGGCGCGACGGCGCGGGTAGATGGCGCAATGCGGTGAACATAGACATAGCCCGCGGTTGGCAGAATAAAAGCATTGGCGCCATTCAGGATGATTTCCGCCAGAAACAAAAAATCCTCGCCCACCCGCAACCGACAGTCGTAGGAGATGTTCTTGTCTTTCAGGAATGCGGTTTTGATCATCGGTTTCGTGAAACCCAGATGGTGCCGGCGGAAGGCGTGATCCAGGTCGAACAACTGGCGCACGGTCATTGGCGTGGCGGCATGGCGTGCCCCGAAGTGCGTGCCTCCCACGACACGTCCCAGCGCATGGTCGAACAGTCTGAGATTGTCGCAAACCAGGTCGGCGTCGAGTCGTTCCGCCGCAGCCAGAAGGTTTTCCAGGCGATCCGGGCGGAACCAGTCGTCCGCATCCAGCATGGCGACCCAGTTCCCGGCGGCATTGGCCAGGGCGATATTGCGCGCGGCACTGACCCCGACATTGTACGCCAATGGGATGAATTTGATTCTGGGGTCGGCAGCGGCAAGGGATGTGACGATTGGGCGGGTCCGGTCCCGGGAACCATCGTCGACGACGATAAGCTCGATATCGCGCACGGTCTGTCCAAGGGCCGACCGGATTGCCGTCTCGACCGTGTTTTCGCAATTGTAGGCCGGAATGATGACGGAAACCCTGAGCAGGCTTTTCGGTGTAGTCATGTCCGTCACGTCCATCTTTACCGGGGACAGGTTGATGCCGCAGGTCACAGGTGACGGCGCAGATGTTCGCCGTCGTCCCGGTGGCCGGCAGGTTCGTCGGCAACGAAATGCATGCGTTGGCGCGGCAGGGAGCGCGGATACTGCGCCTGCAGGACCGTGATCAGTTTCTCCCGGATTTCGCATCGCAGGTCCCAGGCTTTTCCGGCATCGCTGGAACTTGCCAGAATCCGGATCTGAATCGCCTCCTGGGTGGCGTCGACCACCTGCAGATTGACCACCTTGCCATCCCACAGGCTGCTTTGCCGCACGATCCGCTCCACGGCTTGGCGGACATCGGCGATCGGGGTCTGGTAATCGACATAAAGCAGAACCGTACCAAGAAGGTCGGTGCTCTCGCGGGTCCAGTTCTGGAAAGGCTGTTCCAGGAACCAGGCGAGGGGCACGATCAGGCGTCGCCAATCCCAGGTGCGGATGACGACATAGGTGCCGGTGATATCTTCCACCCAGCCCCATTCGTTGTTGATGATCACCGAGTCCTCGATGCGAATCGGCTGGGTTATCGCGATCTGTATGCCGGCCAGAAGGTTGGAGAGGACCGGGCGGGCGGCCAGGCCGACGATCAGGCCGGCGGCCCCGGCGGAGGCGAAAAGGCTGACGCCATTTTGGCGGACGGCGGGAAGCGTCATCATCGCCGCCGCAATGGTGATCAGGCCAATCAGAAATTTCCCGCTTCGGTTGAGAAGCCGGATTTGCGTTACATGCTTGCGGGCCTTTGCGCCTTCCGCAGTCTTTATCCGGTCGAGGGAGAGGTCGCCCAGCAACTCCACCGCCGCGATGCCGCTCCAGCCGATGAGCAGAATGAAAATGGCGGACAGGGCCGAAACGAGGCCGTGGGTCAGGCTTGACGGCAATGGGACCAGGGGCAGAGTCATCGTGAAGAAGAACAGGACGAAGGCGAGCCGGGTCGGCCCCTCGCTCTTGTCCATGAGCAGTGTGAGATAGTGCGACCGCGTCACTGTGGACCGGCGCAGGGCGCGCAGCAGCCAGCGGTGCAGCATGTGTGCCGCAAGGCTCACCGTGCCCAGGATGATGGCGGATGCCAACCAGTCGGGCAGCCAGTCGAGGAACAGCCGCAAGCGGCCGATGATCAGGGCGAAATCCGCGTGCATGGCCCTCTGCAGTTTCGGCCGCGAGTGCGACGATAAACCGGGAGAAAGTGTAAGGAAAGAGGGGCGGCGCGGGTTGTGGCCAATCTGTGACCGGCAGGGTGCCATCGGCCCCTAAATCGAATGATTGGATTTTATATTAAGAATTTGCCCGACAGCGCCAAACGCCGGATCCGACGCTCCGACGGCGATATTTTATGCCAGGTCCCGATAAGGATAGTGCACTGACTCATTCAGATCAGTCAGTGCACGAGGATCTTTTTGTCCCTCGCCGGGCGGGACCTCTGGTCCCTTGGCCGCGCCCTCAATGGGCGCAGGACCCTAAGCCGGCCGCCATCGTTGGCGCGATGGCCCAGGGGTTTCGGAGAAATCCGCTTGGGCCGCTTGAGGGCATGGTGATCGGTACCGGTCATCATGGTTTGGGATCATGCCAACCTGAAACCCCATGGACAAAAGCGACGCCAATACCGTCCGCCGTCTCAGCTATGGTTGATCACCTTCAACCGGTCTTGGGCGAAGAGCAGCCCGGCGACGGTCGCCATGACGCACATGGCACCGGCGAGAAAGGTTCCTTGCGGCCCGGCGGCGTCCCAAAGCGCGCCCGCGATGATACTTGCGAGCAACTGCGCAAGGCCGGTGACCAGGTTGAAAACGCCAAAGCCGGTGCCGCGCAATTCCGCGGGGGTCGCTCCGGCAATGACGGTCGCAAGCAGGCCTTGGGTAAACCCCATGTGCAACCCCCAAAGGGCGACACCGAGGCCGACACCGATGATGTCGGAGGCAAAAGCCAATACGAGGTCGGCCAGGAGGAGCAAGGCCAGACCGAGCTTGAGGATCGACGGTCGGTCCATCCGGTCGGACAGCCGGCCGACCGGATAGGCGGAAAGCGCGTAGGCAAGGTTCATGACCACCAGGACAACCGGGACGAACGCCAATGGCAGGCCGATCGACCGGGCGCGCAAGATGAGAAAGGCTTCGCTGAAACGGGCGAGCGTGAAAACCGTCGCGACCGCCACGACCCACCAGTAAACCGTGCCAAGCCGGCCGAGTTCGTCGCGGCGGAGAGGCATGCGGACCTGTCGCAGCCTGGTGGGGCGTTCGGGCTCCCGCACGGCGACGAGAATCAGGCCAACCGAAAGGAAGGCCGGAAGAACGGCAATCCAGAACACCGTCTGGAAGTGGTCCGGCGTCAGCCACATCAGGCCGATAGCAAGAAGCGGACCGAGGAAGGCGCCTATAGTGTCGAGCGACTGACGCAGGCCGAAGCTTGTGCCGCGCAGATGCTGCGGTGCGATATCGGCGATGAGCGCATCGCGAGGGGCGCCCCGGATGCCTTTGCCGATGCGATCGATAAAACGGGCGGCGACCAGCCAGTCGATCGAGGTGGCGAGCGGAAAAACCGGCTTGGTGCAGGCGGCCAGCCCGTAACCGAGAGCAGCGAGGACTTTGCGTTTGCCGAGCCAGTCGCTGAGCGCTCCGGAAAACACCTTGGTTATCGACGCTGTTGCCTCTGCAACGCCTTCGACGATGCCGACGGTGAGCGTCGATGTGCCAAGCACGGCGACCATATAGACCGGCAGGAGCGCATGAATCATCTCGGAAGAGATGTCCATCAGCATGGAGACGAATCCCAGCGCCCAGATTCCGGCAGGAATGGTCCGGTCCGTTGCAGAGGCTTTGGCCGGCCCGGCGGAGGAGGTGCCGACTTCGCCGGCTGCGGTCGTTTCATCGGTTTTCATCATGCGCCTCGGAGACCCATTGGACGTAACTGTGGAGCACGCCGCACAGACGCGTCACCGCAAGCTCTCAAGGCCAGTCGTATCACGTGTAAAAGGCGCGGAAAATAAGCCCCTGCTATTTCCCCAGTGCGGCAATCTGGTATTATCCGATTCCCACGCAGGAAGCAGATCGTCGGCCAGGAAAACCATCGACCTCGGGGAGGTGGTCCTCATGGGGAAACAATTCGCTGCTTGCCGGCCTCCGGATTTCCGGGTCCTGTTCGAATCGGCGCCGGGGCTTTATCTGGTCCTCGATCCGCAACTGATTATCGTTGCCGTCAGCGATGCCTATGTCCATGCAACCAAAACGCGACGTGAAGACATCCTCGGCAAGGGCATCTTCGATATCTTTCCGGACAACCCCGACGATCCGGCCACGCAAGGGGTCAGAAACCTCAGGGCTTCGCTTCAGCGTGTCCTGCAGACGGCTTTGTCGGACGCCATGCCGGTGCAGAAATACGACATCAAAAAGCCGGAGAAGGAAGGCGGCGGTTTCGAGGAGCGCTATTGGAGTCCGCTTAATTGCCCCGTCCTTGGGGCCGACGGAAAACTTACCCACATCATTCACCGGGTGGAGGACATCACTGATTTCGTGCGGCTCAAGCAGCAGGGCATCGAGCAGAGCCGGCGCACCGAACTGATGCGCGAAGAAACGCTGAAGATGGAGGCGGAGATCTTCTCCCGTTCGCGGGACGTGGCGGAGACCAGCGCCCAGTTGAAAAACGCCAACGAGGATCTGGCCCGCCTCTATGAGAGGATGCGTGACCTCGATGAGGTGAAAACGCGCTTCTTTGCCAATGTCAGCCATGAGTTGCGTACGCCGCTGACATTGATTCTCGGGCCCACCGACCGGCTGCTCGGGTCGTCGCACATCGAGCCGGAGGATCGCCGAAGTCTTCAAGTGATTCAGCGCAACGCCCGCCTGCTGCACCGGTTGGTCGATGACCTGCTGGACGTGGCCAGGCTCGATGCCGGGCGCATGCAGACGCGTTATGTCGTCCTCGACATCGCCCATCTGGTCCGGCTGACCGCGTCGCATTTCGATACTCTGGCAGCCGATCGCGACATCGCTTTCCGGGTCACGACGCCGCCGACGCTTTCCGGCCAGGCGGATGTCGGGAAGGTCCAGCGCATTCTGCTGAATCTGCTGTCCAATGCTTTCAAGTTCACCCCCGACGGCGGTCGGATTTCCGTCGACCTGGACTCCGGGGCTGGTCTGTTCATCCTTCGTGTCATGGACACCGGCCCCGGCGTGCCCGCGACCATGCGGGACGTCATCTTCGAGCGCTTCCGGCAGATAGAGGATGGTCCGGAACGGCGTTTCGGCGGCACCGGCCTGGGCCTGGCGATCGTCAAGGAGTTCGTTTCGCTGCAAGGCGGCGCCATTTCCGTGGAGGATGCGCCGGGTGGCGGAGCTTCGTTCACGATTCGCTTGCCGCTCATGGCGCCCTCGGGCGTGGAGGTGGGGCCCGTGCCGGCATCCTTTGACGCATTGATCGCGGTTGACGTGGTACAGCCCCTGCCGGAGGCGCCTGTGGTGCCGGAAACGCCGGACGAGCGTCCGCTGATCCTGGTGGTGGAAGACAATCCCGATATGAACGCGTTCATCGCGGCGACTCTGGCTCCCCATTATCGTGTCGCCAGTGCTTTTGACGGGCAGTCGGGGCTGGACAAGGCGGTGGCGCTGCGACCCGACGCCATCCTGACCGACTTCATGATGCCGGTGATGAGCGGCGAACGTATGGTGCGAGCCATCCGCCAGCACCACCACCTCGATGATTGTCCCATCGTCATGCTGACCGCCAAGGCCGACGACGCCCTGCGGGTGAAACTCCTGCGGGACGGTGTTCAGGACTATGTCCAGAAGCCGTTTTCCACCATGGAGGTTCTTGCCCGCGTCGAAGCTCTGCTGGCCGAACGCCGGCGTGTGGCAAGCCGCCTCAGCGGCCTTGAAAGGACTCTGCGGGCGACCTTCGAGCAGGCCGCGGTCGGCCTCGCGCATGTCGGCCCCGCCGGCCGCTGGTTGCGGGTCCATCAAAAACTGTGCGACATCGTCGGATACAGCCAGGACGAATTTCTGGCGCTTACATTCCAGGACATCACCCATCCGGACGATCTGGAAATCGATCTGGATTACGTGCGCCAGATGCTGGCCAACGAAATCCGTACCTATTCCATGGCCAAACGCTATCTGCGCAAGGGCGGCGGCCAGATCTGGATCAATCTGACGGTGTCGCTGGTCCGCGATCAGGATGGTGCGCCGGACTACTTCATCTCGGTGGTGGAAGACATTCAGAAACGGGTGGAGGCCGAACAGGAGGTCGTCCGGCTCAATGCCACCCTGGAACGCCGCGTGCAGGAGAGAACGGCGGAACTGCAGGCCGCCAACCGCGAACTCGACAGTTTCGCCTATGCCGTATCGCACGATCTGCGGGCGCCAGTGCGGGCCAGG
>WASR01000296.1:0-7190 GCA_009712615.1 Methanobacterium sp.
TAACAGTATATTTCGGAATATATTATCTTCTATCCGCTGCAATTGCATTCACATTGGGTCTTATTGTAAACTACTTACTGAGTGTAAAATGGGTCTTTAACAAACACACATTGGACAGCAGATTACATGAAGTAGGCATATTCACATTGGTAGGAATAGTTGGTTTGGGATTAAACGAAGTTATAATTTGGTTTTTCACTTCGAATGTACATTTATTCTATATTTATTCTAAGATCATTTCTGCTGTATTGGTGCTCTTCTGGAATTTCTTTGCAAGGCGCTACACAGTATTTCGCTGATCAAGTTTTGAGTTAAAAATAATAAATAAAAATATTAATCAAAAATCAATAGCATAATAAAATTAGATTTTTGTGAAACAGAGAAGGGTAATCACCATATTGAAAAATTTAGGGATTGAAAAATTCTTTAAAACTAAATATGATCTGTACTTCAGTTTGATTTTGATATTTTACCTAGTAACAGTCAGTTTTCTCTTCAAATATTATGTTTATCAGATTAACAACGATGGAATAGTTTATATCAATATTTCTAGGCAGATTTTGGCGGGACATTTTCATGATTCAATAAGTGACTATTGGGGACCAATGATATCCTGGTTAATGTTGCCGTTTCTCTACTTTTTAAAAGGCCCTTTAATGGGCCTTTACTCTGCGAAACTGACATCAATACTAATTGGATTTGTGACGCTCTTTGGAGTAAGAAGTTTATCCTACCGGTTTGAAATGGAAGAATGGCTCAGGACATTGATTATTTTGACCACGGTACCGGTTATCATCTACTTTGCAATGAGTTTCATAACACCGGATCTTTTAATGGTCTGTGTCCTGACCTATTATCTTGCAGTAATATACGATCCAAATTACTCTAAAACCGTTTTAAATGGGATTCTTTGTGGATTTTTCGGGGCCATGGCATATTTTACCAAGAGTTATGGATTAACATTTTTCATAGCAAGTTTCTTGATCTTCAATTTAATTCACTATCTAACAGAAATGGACAAAGCAACTATTTTAAAAAATTTAGCAGCAGGGTTCCTGGTTTTCATACTAATTAGCAGTGTATGGATAGGTTTTATAAGTAATAAAGATGGGAAAATTACATATGGGACTTCGGGAGATTATAATTATGCTCTGGTAGGTCCAAACTCCGTGGGATTTGCTGAATATTCAGAAGGGCTTCACAACCCTGATCAGGTCAACACCAACTACCTCCCTAAGGAATGGTCGCCATTTTCATCATGGACCAATTTCCAATATCAACTGAACTTGATATGGAGCAGCGCTCAAAAAACAGCCACAATTTTAAATTACTTCTCAATATTATCTTTTCTCATAATCATAATTTACATTCTACTTCTAATTGCCCCACCTAGAAATATGGCAAAGGTTAATTTTATTTATCCACTGGTTACAATGTTCCTACTCATGGCAGGTTACATGATCGTTGTTGTTGAAGAAAGATACATATGGCTTAGTTACTTGTTACTGATAATGATGGGAGGATATTTGTTAAATAAACTGTTTAACTTAGGTTTATTTAGTTCATTAAAATTGGATTACCTTATAAAAGCAGTGTGTGTTGTTGGATTTATTGGGCTCATGATTTCAATGCCTGTCACCTATTTGGCGGGAAATTTAAACGTAGGAAAGGATAGCTACAACTTAGCCAACACTTTAACTGGATATGGGGTGCATGGTAACGTGGCAACCAATGATAAACTTACCGAAATGAATTATCTAGATTATTATATGGGTACAGAACTTTATGGGCAATCACAAAGAAATATCAGTTCTGAAAATCTGCAAAGGGACCTGAAATCATTGGGAATTAATTATTATTTTGTATGGGGAGATTCAGATCAAAACAGCTACTTGGATAATTACACACAAGTGGCCAATTTAACTTCGTACAACTTGGTAATTTACAAAATAAATTGAAATGAAATGGAAAATGAATTGGGGTTTATTCGATTCCATGATATTTTTTACAAACTTCATAGAAATTTTCAAATATTATTCCGCCATTTTCTGTGTGGTGTACTTCAGGATGGAATTGGATACCGTAGATAGGTTTGGTGGGGTGTTTCATTGCTTCCACTCCGCAAATTGATGATGTTGCTATAACGTCGAAGTTTTCAGGAGCCTTGGAAACTTCATCTTTGTGGGATGCCCAAACATCCAGTCCTGTTCCTAAGCCCTTCAATATGTCATCTTCATCTAAAATATCGATCCTGATTTTTGCGTAGCTTTCAATACCTGCAGCTCCAATTTCACCGCCGTAGGCCTTAGCAATTATTTGATGGCCGAGACAGATACCCAGTATAGGGCAGTCAAATTCCTTCACGTACTCCAAAGAGTTACCAGCACGTTCTATGGATGGACCTCCTCCTAAAATTATTCCCAATGGATTTTTTTCCCTTAGTTCTTCCACGGGGGTTGTGTTTGGAATGAGTTCGGCAGGTATTTTTAAATAATGTAGACTCCTGTAAATTCTGTGATTGTACTGTCCATGATTGTTTATAACAGCTATTTTCATTTAAACTCCTCTAATTATTTATTTAAGATTTGACAAGCATGTAATTATTTTATTATCTTGATCCATTGGATTATGATACACTATATGGGAATATATTTATGCATTTTTTAACAATATTATATGCATGGAGTTACAGGATCTCATTTATATTATTGTGGCCCTATTCTTAGCTTTGATATTGTTCTACATTTTCATATGGTTGGTACCAATAATAATTGTATTAATCATAGCTTATGTAATATATATCTTTTTGAAGGGTCCGAACTACTAATTAGTATTACCAATTTTGGATGCGTTTCCAAAACAATACTTTGATTTTTAATTTTTAAGCAGATACTGTCAAAAATTCCATGTTTTTAGAGATGAGAAATTATGAAACTAGAAAGGGAATTTACAGGAATCACAGAAAACCTCCTTGCATTCAGGGAGGAAGTTAAGGATGCTGAGAAGGTTACTTTTATTGGAATGCCGGGTGTTTGCAGTCCGTTCGCAGAACTATTTGCATATGTTATTCGTGAAAAAGAGGCTGTTTTCATCACAGGAACAAATATTGAAACAGCCAGAAAAATTGAGATGACTCCCCAGGGAATGCAGTTTGGTGAAACCACAGATCCTTCGAGTGCTGTTGTAGCAATTTTAGGTGGACTTGCTATGCCCAAATCAAACATCGACCCAGAAGATGTTAAAGAGTTAATAGAAAACGTGATTCAGGAAGATGGTAAACTCATGGGCCTTTGTTACATGGATGTTTTCAGGGAAGAGGGTTGGCATGAAGTACTTGATTTTGATTGTATTATAAATGCCACATTGAATGGATTTATTTTAAAGAAGTAAGGTGAAAATTTGGATCTTGAAGATATAGGCATGCAGAAGGGTCTCTTATATGAGACTGTAGTCACAACTGTTGACAGTAATGGAAAACCAAATGCTGCTCCCATAGGAATAATCTGCAAAGATAATATGGAGGTTGTTTGTTACCTGCACCATGGTTCCACAACAGTCAAAAATATAAAGGATAATAAAAGTTTTGTTGTTAACGTACTCAAGGATCCAATGATATTTGTTGAATCAACACTTGGAAATCTTTCAATTAAAAATTATGAACCCTATGGGGACAAATTTTATATTGGAAGTACTGATGCTTTTTTCGTTGCGGATGTGACCAGTATCAAAGATGTTGAAAGGAAGGATCAGTTTGGAGTATCTGTAACATCAGTTTTAAGGGCAGAAGTCTCGGATATTACCAAATTTAAACAGTGTGTTGAACCTTTAAACAGAGCTATTTATGGTATTGTGGAGGGTTTGGTTTATTTAACACGTATGAATATGGTTTCTGGGGATATGGAAAAATTATACCGCCATAGGATGGCTGAAATAGCAAGAATAGTTTCTAAAGTTGGTGGTAAGGATCATAAAAATGCAATGGACATGATCATGGAAGCATTCAAGGATTTTGATTGATTATAAAAATATTTGATCACTTTCAATCTTCCACAATAAGATTCATGAATTCAAATTTTTCAACATCAAACAGTCCCTTATCACTTATTTTTAGGCTTGGAATAACTAGTAAAGCCAAAAATGACATGGTCATGAAAGGTGATGAAAGATCAGAACCCATATCATTCACCAATTGCTTTAATAGAGTAAGATCTGATGCCAAGTTCTTTGCAGTTCTATCACTCATCAACCCAGCTATGGGCAGTTTTAAATCTGAAACTTCTCCACCAGAAACTACTGAAAGCCCTCCATTATTGGCTATAACATTATTCACAGCCATTGCCATATCTGTGCTGTTAATTCCTATAACTATGATGTTATGTGAATCATGGGCAACACTCGAAGCTATGGCTCCTTTCTTAAGATTGAAACCTTTTATAAATCCGTTGGTTATTCTATTGTTGCCGTAACGCTCAACAACCGCAATCTTAAGCACGTCATTCTCAGGATCAGCCATGAGATGTCCATCTTGAATATCTAAACATGCCGTTGTTTTGTTGGTTATCAATTGATCCTCAATGACCTCGATGACTCTGACAGTTTTAGGACTGTCAGCAGATAAATTGAAATCAGATGGTTTTTTAGGGTTTGATTTGAATGTACCTTGCAATTTGAGAGGCTTTACTTCGAAATTTAAATCTCCATTTTGAGAAACAAGTTTTCCATCAATGTAAACTTTTTTAACATTCAATTTTTCAATATTATCGACGATCACCATATCTGCAGCTTTTCCAGGAACCAAATTTCCAGTGTTCAAATTGTAGTGCTCTGCAGGGTTTAGGGTGACCATTTTAAGGGCTTTAAATGGATCTAAACCGTATTCAATAGCCTTTAACAACATTTTATCCACGTGTCCATCAACAAGATCTTCAGGGTCCTTGTCATCTGATACAAGGAAGTCTCCACCTACAGCTGCAAGAGTTTTCAAATTCTTTGCAGATGATCCTTCCCTTATCATAATTTTCATACCCAGCCTTCTCTTTTCAAGGACTTCAGATTGGGTTGTGGATTCATGATCTGTTGAAATTCCCGCTGCAACATAACTGCAAAGTTCTGCCCCAGATAACATCGGTGCGTGTCCATCTATGGGTTTTTTATTTGCATGGGCAACTTCTAACTTTTCAATGACATCAGGGTCCTGATCAATAACTCCTGGAAAGTTCATGACTTCTCCAAGCCCAACAAATTCTGGCCTTTTTAGAAGGGCATCTATATCTTTAGATGTGATGATTCCGCCAGATGTTTCGAATTTAGTAGCTGGAACGCATGATGGTACAGTTAAAAACATTTTAAGTGGAACACCCGATGCATCATTTAACATATAATTTATTCCAGTTACGCCCATGACGTTGGCAATTTCATGGGGGTCAGCTATAACAGAAGTAGTCCCATGTGGAATAACTGCTTCGGCAAATCTTGAAGGGCATAGCATTGAACTTTCTATGTGAATATGTGAATCAATAAATCCGGGCAAAATTAGAGTTTTAAAGTTACCATTAACAGGTTTTACACAGGAAATTAAACCATTCTCAAATCCAATTTCAGCAGAGTATATCTCTTCGCTAAATACATTCAACAGATTTCCCCTAATGAACTCCATTTTTCAGTCTCCTACCCATATTATTATTAATTTATTCACCAACTAGCAATGAACAATTTGGAAAAAACTAATCTCAATACATTTCTATGGGGTTCTACAGAAATTAAAGCCTTCTATAAAAAAAAGTATGTTAAAAAAAAATAATAAATTTTTGTTCATTGTTCTGTTTTGAGCTCGTTGTACAGCATTGGTAAAAATGTTCCAACATCTGTAACTATTCCCACTACTTGTGCACTTCCTCTATCACTTAGTTTGGTTACGGTGGCAGGGTTAATATCTACACAAATACTTTTCACATGGGATGGAAGCAGATTACCAGTTGCTATTGAATGCAACATCGTTGAGATCATGATGACCATGTCCACATCCTGAACATATTTTCTCATTTCTTCTTGAGCTTCAATAACATCAGTTATCACATCTGGAAGTGGACCATCATCCCTGATAGATCCGGCCAGAACATAGGGCACATCATTTTTTATACATTCATACATTATTCCCTTTTTCAGAACACCTTGATCAATAGCTTCTTTGATTGATCCTGCCTTATTAATTTCATTTATGGCATATATATGGTGTCTATGTCCTCTTCGAACTGCTTCACCAGTCTTTACACAGGTACCTAAAGAAGTTCCATACAATGCACTTTCAATATCATGGGTTGCCAGGGCATTGCCAGCAAAGAGGATGTCAACAATGCCTTCCTTTATCATTGATGCTAATATTGGTCCGGAACCTGTGTGAACCACTGCTGGGCCTGAAACAACCGCAATTTTTCCGCCACGGTTTTTGATCTCTTTAATTTCCGAAGCTATTTTCTTTATGATGGATTCTATGGGTTTTTCTGATGAAGCTTCGCTAGACATGAATTCAAATACGCCCTGCTTACCCCTTGGACGTTCTGGTGGCATTACTTTAATTCCATCTCTCCCAACAACAATATGATCTCCCTTATTTATTTGGCCGATTGGCCTGCATAAAGCCCTTTCAGTTTCCGTATCAACAACTATCATACAATCCATTTCAATATCTTCAACAGGTATCCACCTTCCTTTGTAATGAATTTCTGTAGGATGATGGGTTGTTGAATAAAAATCAGCAGGTAGAGTTTTATCCTTTTCAGAAACAAGCAGTTCAACATCTTTTAATTCTACAACAACTGCCCCTATTTCGGAGAGTTCATCTAATATTTCTCCAAGCAAGGTTTCATTCGAGGCCTCAACAAGTAACTTGGCATGGCTGATGTCTCCCTTGAGTTTTCCCACTCTAAATTCTATAAATTTGAAATCACCACCCATGTCTAGAATCCTGTCAAGAGCCTTAGGGAGTATTAAGGAATCTATTATATGGCCTGAAAGTTTTACTTCTCTATTGTACATGTTGTCCACCTTTAAAAATTTTTGATCAAACTATTATAGGGAGTTTTAAGATTAGTTTTAATAACGTATGGTCATGAACCATCCGCATCATAAGAAGATTATTTATCTAATTTTATTTTCAGATAAAAATTTCTTTTTTTTGTAGATTAATTACT
>WASR01000296.1:7208-8736 GCA_009712615.1 Methanobacterium sp.
ATTTATAAACAGAAGTAATTATTGGAATAATTTAGTTATCAGTGCATGCATAAAAAATCAAGAATAATTTTAGCAGCGTTCATGGCTGTTGGGTCGCCGATTTCTGTGGATGCAACTTCAACAAGGTCCATTCCAACCAATTCCTTCGATTCAAGACTGAGCATTAGTTTTTCTATCTGCATGGGATTTAATCCACATGGAGAGGGAGTTCCAGTTGAAGGCGCATACGCCGGGTCAAGAACATCAACATCGAAACTAATGTATATGGGGCCTGAAATGTTTTTTAAACACTTCAAAATATTTTCAATATTTTCAAACACTTGATATGAACTAAAACTAGTTAATCTTTCATCTGAAAGTATAGCCTCTTCTTCGGCTGCTGATCGCACCCCTATCTGAATAAGTTGAAGAGGATTCAAATCAAGTATTCTTCTCATGACAGTTGCATGTGAATATTTTTCGCCCTCGAACTCTTCGCGAAGATCCATATGGGCGTCAAAATGGATTACAGTGATTTTATTTTCTCCCAAAGACTGGGTGATGGAATTGAGTATACAGTAGCTTATGCTGTGATCTCCACCAATTGTGATTGGGATAATTTTTTGGGTTAAAACATCGTCAAGGGTTGATTTAAGTTTGGAACAAGTTTTTTTGAAGTTTCCATGCACAACTTCGATATCTCCAAGATCCAGTACTCCAGTTGGAACAGTTTTTTTCAATTGAAAATTGTAGGATTCAAAGTTGTATGATGCTTCCCTAACAGTTCTAGGTCCAAACCTGGCACCAGGTAAGTAACTGGTAGTACCATCGAAAGGAACTCCTAAAATGCCAAACTTCAATGAATCAGATGTTTCATATGGATCATCAGTTGATTCTTTTGAAAATGCAAATTTTAGAACATTTTCTGTGTGTAAAAACATATGAATCGACCCATAGATTTAGAATTAAAAATAAGTTTATAAAATTAAGTTGTGGATATGGATAAACCATAATCCAACATTAACCGCCTTTAATTCTCATTACTTTTTTGTTGCCCATTGCAACTATGTAATCTACCTCAGCACCTTCGTTGAGTTTACCCTTCAATTCTTCAGGGATTTCTATTTCAAAGGTTTCGTAGGTTTCAATGTCCATTAACTGCACATAGTTTCCCATTAGTGCAAGTACTTGACCTAAACGTTTGTCAATCATTGGAACATCACATTTAGCATCCACAGGTTTGACAAATGTTCTTTTTTGGTTGTCAAAAATTCCAACTGCTTCAACTCTTGCTTTAGCTGCACCGTGTTTTCCAGGTGATGATGTTGAAATACTTGTAATTTTCGATGCTTCATCATTTATTATAACATATTTACCAACTTTTAAGGTTTTAACTTCCACTACCTTCTTTGACATTATTTTTTCCTCCAATATCCATTTTTACGAATCACAATAGGATTCTGAATATTTATAAATCTAAAAGAGATCAACAAAATTCATTCAAATTTAAGATTATTTAATATAGCATCTACATTATCATAATCGTATC
>WASR01000147.1 GCA_009712615.1 Methanobacterium sp.
AATCTATATTATTGCATTAATAATCACTGGGGCCATGGTAGGATTTGCATCAGGACTTCTGGGTGTTGGTGGCGGTTTTATTATGGTTCCAGTCCAATTTTTTCTTTTAACTTCCATCGGAGTGGATCCTACCATTGCAATCCGGGTGGCGTTTGGAACTAGTCTGGCAGTCATTCTTCCAACAGCAATCAGCGGAACAATTGGCCATAAAAAGAGAAACGCAGTCCTGATCCGCCCCACAATTCTCATGGGAATTTCTGGAGTGTTAGCTTCCTTTGCCGGTGGAACACTGGCCACAAACGTACCTGGAGAATACCTGAAAGTAGCATTTGGGGTTTTAGTATTTTTAGCTGCTATATGGATGCTAATTGCAAAATATCCTGATAAAGATGTAAAACCCAAAGAAGGATTTATTCCATACATTCTAATAGGATTATTTGCAGGCAGTTTATCAGGACTCCTGGGAATTGGTGGTGGAATTGTCCTGGTACCAATACTCGTATTTTTAATGAACTTCAACCTTCGAACAGCCATAGGCACATCCACAGCAGTTTTAGTATTTACAGCAATAGGTGGAGTGATATCGTACATCATAAATGGTATAAATGTGCCAGGTATTCCTCCATATTCCATAGGATACATAAATCTTGTTCAACTTGTTTTACTTGCATGTATCAGCACCCCGGTGGCACAACTAGGGGTAAGAGTATCCCACAAAATTCCTGAAAAACAATTGAAATATATTTACATCTTGGTGATGATTTATATCTCACTAAAAATGGTGGGGTTAGTATAGAGATAGTGAAAAAAATATAGAGAAATTAATTTATTCTATTTACTATCTCTGTTTAGGAGGTTCATAATCCTTGAGAGAGGCGGTGTTGGGTCTGAAGTTTCCCAATCAGCTGAAGAAGCTAACTCCAAGTAGTTATTTAATTTTTCAAGGGATAATGGCCTATTTTTCAAGAATTTCAGTGTTTCAACAGCCAAATCCTCTGTTTTATAGCAAGGATTTAATTCTTTAGCCCTTTCATAGCATAACTTGGCTTCTGGAACTCTATCCATCTCAAAGAATAGTAATCCTACAGCTATCCACAATTCTGGATAATCATGATCTAAAAGCAGAATCTGATTGTAGCATGCTGCAGCCTTCTGGAATCTTCCCATGGTGAAATATATCAAACCCATGTTTTTCCAAGCATCCACAAAATCAGGATATACATAAAGTGCTTTATCGTAGTAGGACAAAGCTTTATCAGTCTTTGAAATATCGAAGTAAAGATTTCCTAAATTGAATGATGTGTAAGCATAATCCATATCTTGCATTTCAAAAGGTAAAATAGATTCCTCGACATTTTTTGCCAGTAATTTGTTTTCGAATTCTGTTATTTCCATTTGTTTTTGTGTTTTTTGGATTTCTTGTTCTAGGTTTTGGTGTTTGATATTTTGTTGTTTCAAGAGTTTTTGTAGGTCATCGATGTGATCTTGGGGTTCTGGATATATTTTGATCATGGTTTCTATGTACTGGTTCAGGTTTTCGGGTTTTTGTGCCATGATCTTCGCTTCAAACTCCAAATATTCCTGGTTCTGTATTTCCTTCTGAATAAGCCAGAGCAAGTCTGTATCAGAAAATTCCAGGCCCCTATATGAAAGTAAAATTTTGAAGTTAATGATATCTCCAGATTCGTAATGACTGCGGGATTTGTCCACAAATTTCTCTATATATTCATACTTGCCATTCTTGATCATTTGAAGTTTATTCTCTTCCAATTCTTTCTTCCTAAATTCTTTCAGTATGGTTGGAGAATTTTTTTTATCCATATCCATGGCTTCTTCAGCCATCAGTTTGTTTTCGAATTCTGTTATTTCCATTTGTTTTTGTGTTTTTTGGATTTCTTGTTCTAGGTTTTGGTGTTTGATATTTTGTTGTTTCAAGAGTTTTTGTAGGTCATCGATGTGATCTTGGGGTTCTGGATATATTTTGATCATGGTTTCTATGTACTGGTTCAGGTTTTCGGGTTTTTGTGCCAGGATTTTGGCTTCAAATTCAAAATATTCTTGATTCTCAATTTCTGCCTGAATAAGCCATGTAACTTCTTCTTCAGTGAATTCTAGTCCTTTATCTTCCAAGAGATTTCTCAGTTTCTTTATGTCAACAAATTCATAGTCGTATCTTGATCTGTTGTTAAAACCATCAAGATAGTTGTACCTCGAATTTTTAACAAAATTTTCCAAGTAAACATAAGAAACACTGGATTCAAGTTCCATAGATTTTAATTCAAAATCTGATTTTTCCTTTGAAACATCTTCATCCACTATTCCATCATTCAATTCCTCATCAGAATCAACATATTCTGTATTGTTTTTTGTTTCAGGTTCAGATACTTTAAATTCTCTTAAACGATTCAGGGATAGTATTGCATTTTCCTTTAGTTTTTGATCCTCACTTTTTAGGTCTTGGACTAGTGGATCAACTGCGATTCTTCCGAGTGCAGTTATTGCAACTTCCTGTATAATCTTTTCCTTATCATGCAGGGTCATGATAATGGGCTCAGTTGCCTGTGGATCTCCAATTTTTCCTAGGGCTTCGATTGCACGGGATCTAATGCTACTATTGGGATTGTTGAGTGTTTGTATGAGGGCGGGAACTGCTTTTTTGTCTTGTATTCTTCCGAGGGCTGTGATTGCTTCTTCCTGAATAGTTTTATCAGGGTCTTGGAGTTTTTGTATCAATGGTTCTGTTGCCCTAACATCCCCAATCCTTTCTAAAGCTAAAACAGCTTCTCTTCGTACATTTTCAGAATCATCATTCAAAGCATGTATTAATCCTTCAACATCCGCATTATCTTCCATCTCTTCAATTCTGGTTCTCAAGAGATTGAACACCCTCATAAAATCACCGCCATTAATACCCAAACCCCATATTATTTTTACGCTTCGATCCTTCTATGTCTTTTAACTAGATATAAATATCTCTGAAGAAACTGTAAGCAGTTATTATTGAACATCTTTAACTCCCTTCAAATAGTTTCCAGTTGTTATGCCTCCTGTGGAAATAGTTTTTATTCGGGATTTAAATTGTTTAAGCATTTTATTTGAATCGTTTCCAGACAAGACATGATTCAACTGGGCATTATACACCAAACTCATATCCTTAGAATATTCGTATCCTTTAGTTCTCATGTCTATTATAAGGCCATTAATGCCCATATCTACCAATTCATTGACATGATCAATTAAACAAAGCTCAACTGAATTAAGAATGTGTGTATTTCCATTTAAATCAATTTTAACCGGAAAAATATGGTTTTTTTCGTCTTCAATACCCCAAAAATCACTATCTTCGTAGGCTAACTTTTCAGGGACTAACTCCATGAGGCAGTCTCGAGATACCAGTGCATCCAAATTTCCCTGCACAACCATATCTATATGATTTTCAATACCCTGAACTCGGGATCCACCAACCAGATTTTTCAAATCCTTCCTCGAAAGTTCTGGAGAAACTGTGATCACGCCATATTTTTTTGAAAGGTCCATTAAAGTTTCTCTGTTCCACACATTAAAACCTCCAGAGCAAGATAAACTAACTCCTTCCATGGATTTCAATGATTCACCAGCACCATTACCATCCACCATGATTGATTTGATTTCAGGAAGCGATCCTAAAACTTCTAAGAATTCGTGTATTAAATTGTCATGGGTTATCTGAGGCCACTTCCAGATAAATTCAGCTCCGAATTTTTGGCAAAGCTTATGAGCCTGCATTAACTGGGAGGATATCTGATTTTTTGCATCTTCTGAAATAGTCGATGATTTTGAAGCACAGTTCATCAAATTACTATCGATATCAGGCTCGAAGTATGCCCGTTTGACTCCACCTTCCAAGGCCCCATTCAAACTGTCAAGAGAATCTACATAGGCACCAATCACACAAGAGTGGCTTGACACAAATTTAGATGGAGATCCTGTGTTGTGTAATTTTTTAATATTCTTTTTAATCCTACTATCAACCTTCAAAACCTCTCTTTCGTCTGGTTTAAAGGTTTTCATTAGTTCAGTTTCTGCAGCTTCAAAAAAGTCTCTACGAACTTTATTAAGATTGCCTATTGGCGTAAAGAGGGTTTCAGGGATATTAATGACTAGTTTAGTCACCTTAAAATTTGTATTTCCAGTTTTATTCAACTGATCAGCGATTTTGCCCGCTGTTAATGGTTTATTAATAGCATTTTCCATTTTAAAATCTGAAATCATTGTTAAACAGTGTTTATGTCCATCCAAACCTGGAAATCTCCCCTCAATTTTTAAAGCCATGTCGATATCCATTGAAACCACCATTTCCATGGAAATGTTTGGACTTTTAACATTTTTAATAATCTCCGATGATTCACGGTTTAAAGTTAAAGAACGAGTCAAATAAAGCATAGAATTTTTGTGCAATGGTTTTTTGGCCTTAAATCGCAATATATTTCCCTTGTAAATGGGTTCTTCCTCTATAGCCATTCCAACTGGGGCACCAGCCCTACTCGTACCTTCTTTAACATACTCTTCGGTTTGAATAATAGGGTCTGGCATTCTAAATACCACTCCGTCCCCTTTCCCAATTTTAAATCGATTTTTAAGTTTAATGGTCACAATTTTGGTTTTGTTGTTGTAACCCACAACATCTCCAATGTAAAGTCCCCTGTTTCCAGGTGCATCACGACCCATAATCGTTTTCCCCTCAGATTTTAGGAGAAATCCCGAACTAAATCCCCTGTTGAATGCTAACATGAGTTTAGATAAGTTCTCATTATTTGAACTCCATTTCCCAGATTTCAAAGAATCAAGAGCTTTTCTGTAGATGCTAATTACAATTGCTACGTACTCTTCGGATCTCATTCTACCCTCAATTTTCAATGAGTTTATATTGGATCCAACAATTTTTTCCAACTGGCTGTAAACACAGAGATCCTGGGTGGATAACAGAAATTTGTCCATAATATCAGTTCCACGAGTTTTAATGGACCGTCCATATTCATCCTTTTTTCCACTGACCAATTTGTAAGCCTTTCTACAGGGCTGCGCACAAACCCCTCTGTTACCACTTCTGCCCCCAATAAAAGAAGATAATAAGCACTGGCCAGAGTAGGAGTAGCAAAGTGCTCCGTGTCCAAATATTTCAATTTCCAATTCATTTTCAGAAGCAATTTCAACAATAGCTTTAACTTCACTGATTTTTAGTTCTCTAGCCAGCACAATCCTTTTAAAACCAAAATCTCCCGCCCATTTTACTCCGGCACTATTATGAATGGTTAGCTGTGTCGATGCATGCAACTTCATCTCTGGGATGAGTTCCCTGATCAATCTTGCAAGACCCAAGTCCTGGACAATGACTGCATCTGCACCATTTTTATAAAGCCAAAAAATGTATTCAATGGCAGGTTCCAGTTGAAAATCCTTCATAAGCGTGTTAACAGTAATATAAACCTTAACACCACGGAGTTTGGCAAATTTCAGACCTTCCTTCATCTCTTCATTAGTGAAGTTGGATGCAAATCTCCTAGCACCAAATTTCTTGCCAGAAATATAAACAGCATCTGCTCCAGCATTAACCGCGGCTATTAACGAATTTAATGAACCTGCAGGGGCCAGTAATTCGGGTATCTCTTTTATAACCATATGATCCTTTCCTCTATTTCTATATAAACTGCCGATCCTTAAAATTTATTGGATTGTTTACCAAAAATGCATAATGATAAAAGCAGGGTTCAACAACAGAATAAAAATAGCAGAAGAAATGGTGTAAATAATGAATGCATATTTAGAAATTTTAAGACCTTTCAACGCCCTAATGGGAGTTGTAGCAGTATTACTCGTGGCATTAATCAGTGGAAACTTCACTATGGCTGTGATTGTGGCATGTGTCATTGTTTTCATATTCACAGGTGCTGGAAATGCCATCAATGATTACTTCGATCATAAAATTGATGCCATAAACAAACCAGAAAGACCAATACCTTCGGGCAGAATATCTTTAAAAACAGCATTAATTTATTCTGTCTCTCTGTTTGTACTATCCAGCATAATGGCATTTATTATAGGAATTATACCCGGATTAATCGTTGTCTTAAGCGCAATTCTCATGTACCTTTATGCTAAAAGACTTAAAACTTCATGTTTAATTGGAAATTTGAGTATCGCATTTCTAACTGGATTATGTTTTGTTTTTGGAGGAGTTGTTCTAAATGCAGTGGAACTATCAATTATACTAGGGGTGTACGCATTTTTAATGACCATGGCAAGGGAAATAGTGAAGGACATGGAGGATGTTGAGGGGGACAGTGTTGAAGGGGCTTCAACATTTCCCATCAAGCATGGCATGCGAAAATCTTCCATACTGGCAGCATCGTTCATGTTAATTGCCAGCTTAACAAGCCCAATCCTTTACTTCATCGGAATTTTCAATATCATCTTCCTCATAGTGATGTTGTTCGCAATTTATCTATTCCTGTCATGTGCAATCTCAATACTAAGGGATCAATCTGTTGAAAACACCAGGAAGGTTTCTAAACAAATTAAAATAGGAATGGGGATAGTATTCTTGGCATTTGCTTTAGGTTCACCCATTGTAACGAATCTGCTTCATATCTGAAGGTGTAAGAATATGGATATAAAACTTGAACCCATTGGAGTTATTAAATCTCCATATACAGACAGAAAAAATTCACCAAGACAGGGTCGTTTTTCAAACGAAACAAGTGTTTTGACAGTCTATAAAAAATACATGGACGGAATTGAAGGCATAGATCTGCACAGTCACTACATGATATTTTACTGGCAGGATCATGCTGTTCGGAACAAATTGAAGGTTGTGCCCCATGGAAATACAGAGGAAAGGGGAGTATTTTCAACCAGAGCACCTGTAAGACCCAATCCCATAGGATTTTGTTTGGTGGAAGTTGTGGATATTGAGGATAACATGATCACTGTTAGATGGCTCGATGCATGGGATGGTTCACCTCTACTTGATATCAAACCCTATTGGCCAGAAATAGATACAATCTAAAACAAGTCAAATATTCGAACTTACACAACCCTCAGCTTCTTTTTTAGTTTTGTGCCGTGGTATGAAGAGTGAGATAATCATACTGAATAAAAGTACGATGGTTATCAGATTAAACGCAGTCTTCATGGTGTTAACCTTCTGGATACTCACAGGCATATTTTTTTCAGCAGCATAACTCTGATTGTTATTTTCAAATTTCCCTACTAACTCATTCACCCCAAGGATATTATCTTGAATACCCATGGATTGTCCTGTATTTGCCACAAGACCCACACTACTAAAACCTCCCAGGATCAGTATGAGTCCCAGTATGGCAGTTCCCAAAGATGAGCCCAAATTAATGCCAGTATTCATAATTCCTGAAGCATCTGGCTGCTGTTCTTTCTTTGCAGCAAAGAATATTTCGTTGGCAGAATGGGGAAAAACAATGCCCATACCAACACCCAACAAAAATATCCCTGGAACCATGTCAATGATTGTTGTATAAGGATTGAAAATCAATGTAAGGTAAACACTTCCAGTAATGGCTGCCAAAGAACCAATTGCCAGAATATATCTTGACTGTATCTGTTTGGACAATTTTCCAGCCATTGAAGACATGACAAAAATTGCCACACTCATTGGAATCAGAGTTAAACCTGTTGTAAGGGGATTGGCACCCAGATCAGACTGAACATAAACAGGAATAATAAACAGAACACCCCCTATTGTGAAGTTCATGATGAAACGTGTAATGTTGGCCAAACTGAATCCACGATCTTTAAACAAACTAATATCAACCAGCGGGATTTGATTTTTACTTATTCTACTTCTCTGATTTAAATAGAAAATTATCATGAGCAGAATTCCCAAAACAATTAGGATAAATGCCAAGTACCAATTATTTGGATTGTTAAGAATTAAGATACCGAGCACGAACAAGAATATTCCCACTGCAGAGTTCACAGCACCCACAATATTGAGTTGAGACCAGCGCATATCTGGAGGAAAAACAGAAATTTCGCCTGAGAAAATTATTATGACAATAATAACAAGTAGTTCTAAACCAAATGCATATCTCCAACTGTAAAAAGTAGTTAAAAAGCCCCCAATTATTGGACCCACAGTTCCTGCTCCTGAAGCCATTGAACTAGTTATTCCCAATGCAAATGCTCTCTTTTCACCTTCATAAGTTCCAGAAATGATGGATGTGGTGGCAGGCATCATTAAAGCAGCCCCAACACCTTCCATAATTGACCATCCAAGTAAAAGCATGTTGCTGTTAATACTCAAAGCCGCAACCACGGTCCCAACACCATAAATTACAGCTCCCGTTAAAAAAGTACGTTTACGGCCCAAAATATTTTGTATCCTCCCTCCTACGAGCATTAAACTGGCCATTGTGAGGGAGTATGTGGCTATGATTATTTGAACAGTACCAATTGTTGTGTGAAGATCCCTGATAAGGGATGAAATCGCAACATTCATGAAAGTTTTATCAATAACTATGGTAAAAATAGATAGTGTAACGATAATTAAAGTAATCCAACCCTTATCTGTCTTGTAAGCCAAAAAATGCACACCATCCATTTGATACAGAAATAAAATTGCTCATGGTTATTGAGATTTGATGTTTGTGTCCCTCAATTTGAGGGTTAAGTGATATATAAATAATTATAT
>WASR01000097.1 GCA_009712615.1 Methanobacterium sp.
GTTTTAAATACTAAATGGATAATATTATACATTAAAAAAGAATAGGTTATTATCAAGAGTTGGATTGCAGTGTTATTGCTGATATTTCCTGACGATTATAACTGAATTTGGGGCAGATTATACTAGGAGGTAAAGGATGATCAATTTACTCGTCACAATATTTGGGGGACTAATACTTATTGCTGGCTTTTATGGAATGTCTTTTGGTTTTGCTACACCACCAGATTTTGGATTGTTTATAGTGGGGTTAATTTCTTCAGTTTTTGGAATTATTTTGATGATATTCTTTTCGAGCAGAATTAATTTATCTTCAAAATCTAAGAAACCTAAAAAACTTCCAAAACAAACTGTAAAACCTGTAGTGGCCAAGGAAAAGAAGGGCCCTATAGAACGGATAGAAAAATCAATAAAACCTCCTGCAAAATCGAAGGCAACCCCACAAATTAAACCTAAACCTTCTCCAGAAGTATCAAAGGCAACATCCAAGAAACCTGAAAAGGAATTGAAGAAGATAGAACCAATCAGTTCAAGACCCGTTCCCAAAAAGGTAAACGCTGCTGATGAAAAGGAAATCATTGAAAAGACAACCAAACCTCCAGAATTATCAAATCAAGATAAAAAACCTGTCACAGTTGCAAGGGGCTTACAAACACCAAACAAAGAACCATCTAAGGTAAAACCAACACCCAAAACCGCAGCATCTCAACCGAAAATAGTACCCAAACCTGCAGCATCTCAACCTAGGATAGTACCAAAACCAGTAAACAAATCAAAACCGGAAAAATCTGATGAAAAAACAGGCCCAGTTAAACCAGTTCTTCTCAAAGAAACAGCAAACAAATCTGAAGCGGTTGAGGATAAACCTAAACCTGTACCAAAGCATGTGGATGTTTCTAAATTAAAATCAAAATCATCAAAAAAGAAGGAAGATCAGGAATTTGTTAAAAATCGTCTGGACAGACTCAAAGAGAACTACATAAAAAATGCGAAAGATATTGAAAGCATAATAGATGAACGTTTGGACTCATTCAAGGGAACATTAGATACCTTAAAATCTGAATCACAAGAACCGAGTATCATATGGTCTTTTGATGCGGGAGATGTTCAGGATGCCCTAAAGGACACAATTTCAAAGGCCAATGAAAAAGTTCTGATAATGTACCCCTGGATACGTAACATAGATGTGGGAATACTCAAAAAATTCATGGAAACTGATAGTAGAATGATTATTCAAGAGGCGAGCTTGGATGATGACACATCGGTAGAATTAATTAAACTTCTAGAGGAAAATAATGTTAAGATCAGGACAATGCCACATATTCACACAGTGGCCGTAGTATCAGACAACACCAATGGATTAATAATATCAACAGACCCTATTTATGAAAGTTTTGAAGTTGGGGTTATGTACAAAGACCAGAAATCAATAGAAGAGATTGAAAGATTATTCGAAGATGCTTGGGGCATTTCAAAGGATTTGGACATGGAGTTAAGACAATGAATATAACATGGTTAGGACATTCAGCATTTCTAATAACGACCGATGAAAACTTGAGAATATTGATCGATCCATTCATAAGCAACAATCCAACGGCACCTGTAACAGTTGAAGAACTATACGCTGATGTGATCTTAGTCACACATGGACACAGTGATCACTTTGGTGACACCATGGAACTCGTTAATAGAACAGGAGCGCTTGTGGTATGCAACCATGAACTTTCAATTTACCTTTCAAGACAAGGCTTCGAAACTCTTGGAATGAACATTGGTGGAACTGTACAAGTTCAAGATGTTAATGTAACAATGGTAGATGCTAAACATTCCTCTGACTTTGACTTTGTTGATGAAGTGAGTGCTGGCGGAAGTGCAGCAGGATACATCATCGAACTGGAAGATGGGAAAAAATTGTACCATGCAGGGGACACAGGACTTTTCTCAGATATGCGAAACGTGATATCCCATATTTACAGCCCTCAAATTGCAATGCTCCCAATAGGAGATCGTTATACAATGGGTCCATTTGAAGCTGCAATAGCAGCAGAATGGATAGATCCTGAGATAATTATACCTATGCACTACAACACGTATCCTGCCATTGAACAAGATCCATTGAACTACTCAGACCTGGTACGTAAGTCCAACAGAGATGTTGAAGTCGTAGTTTTAAATCCTGGGGAAAGTTACAAGGATTGAAACATTTTTTTTAATTTTTAATTCAGAATATCATGATCACAAATTCAAATCATTTCTATAACTACACCTGAATTGTTAGGTAATTAATTGGTTAAAATCTGAACTTGAACATTTATTTAATGTTTAGAATAGTTTCAAAGAACCAAGTATTTTTTAGGGGAAAATCAGAACTTATATAAACCCCAATGTTTAAGTAATTAACAAGAATGGTATAAGGTATTATATAACGGATTTATAGGAATAACAACTGATGATTAACTGAGTCTTTACAGTCTAATGTCCTAATCGTTGTGAGATGGTAAGAGTGATAAAAATGCCGAAATTTTTAAAGCGTAACTTCTTAAGAAACATCTTTAACAAGCTTATTGGTAAAGATAAAAAACTTAAAATTGGTTTGTATGGCCACCCTAACTCAGGTAAAACTACACTTGCAAACACCATGACCAACGACTGGTTGGGCAAACCTATAGGCTTAATATCTGAAATACCACATGAAACAAGGCGTGTTTATAGACAAGAACGCGTCAAAATAGAATATGATGATATTGAACTGGACTTCGACATTGTGGACACGCCAGGAATAGCAACAAAGATAGACTACAAAAACTTCCTAGAATTTGGACTTTCAGAACAAGAAGCTAAAGAAAGAGCAAAAGAAGCAACAAAAGGAATTATAGAAGCTATAAAATGGTTGGATGATGTTACTGGAGTACTGCTTGTGGTTGATGCAACCCAAGATCCACTTACACAGGCCAACATAACCATCATGGGAAATCTAGAAGCACGAAAGATCCCGTTTGTCATTGTTGCAAACAAAATAGACTTACCAGAAGCATCTGCAGAGAGAATAACATCAGTTTTTCCACAACACACCGTGGTACCAATTTCCGCGCTGCATGGTGAAAATACAGGAGATCTTTATCAAGCGATGGTTGATAAGTTTAATTAAAAGAAACGGGGATTTTAAAATGGATAGTTCAGATACTAATGCATTAAAAATGGATTTTGTTTCCTCAGAAGCACTTAAAGAAAGTAGTAGTATGGAAAAAATTTCAATGATCGTCGATAAAGTTAAAGAAGGTGATCTGCTTGTTATAGAGGGAGGCCTCACACCCACAGAAGAAGCAGAATTAATAGAAACCACCATGAGGGAAATTGACATCGAAAATTTCGTGGGAATAGACATTTACACCCTTGAAAAGGACAAATCATCATTCTTTGGACTTTCAAAGAAGAAAGCAATAGGAATAACCATTATAGGTCCTGCCAATGTCATGAAGACAGTGAAGAAGCGAGAAAATTTCCTTTCAATGATAGCTAACCTGGGGGATTCAGGTGCATCGATGCATTAAGTGCGGTACAGAATTTAAGATCAACTCGGAAGAAATAATAATTAAAGGATGTCCTGAGTGCGGTAGTAAATTCTTTGAATACCAAAAGGGGGATGTGAAGGAAATCCATGAAATCAAGGGAGATTCCATTGAAACTGTCATGATACATGAACATGGAATCTACGAACTGAATTTGCCCACCCTGCTTGAAGAAGATTCAATAATAGTTTCCGATGAAGAGGGAACCTATGTTATTGACATCAACTTTCTCCTTAAAAAACAGATGAAAGAAAGGAAAAAATCCTAACCCTCACTTTTATAATGACATTTTGAAGAATAATCATTTTAGTTAAATTATCTTCTTTTGTTCCGTTTAAATCCCTTAGAATCTATGAAATCACATTTTCCAGATGGAAGTACTCGTACAAAATCCTCAATACTCAACAAATTCTCATCATCAATATTATTTCGTATTTGTCTTGCAATTTCTTCTCTTTTGGTGTAACCAGGTTTTACAGTCACATACTTTTCTGTAAGATTTGAAACTGCTTCGGGCGGTCCTGCCATTATTCTGTTACCTTCATAGTCAACTATACCCAGGGAAAGTGTAAGCGGCAGACCTCTCATGTAATTTCTTGAACCTCTTATTATGAAAGCTCCCTTGGCAACAAACTCACCTGACTGTGGTGTTTTAGAAACCTGTTCAGGATGAACCCAGTAAACATCGGTTGATCCTAATCCTTTACTCCATGCACTTGAGAAACAGGCAGCAAATGCTGCAGTTTCGTTTATACTTCTTTCAGGGATCTCTCCTTCACCAGCTTTTAAGATCACAGAAGAGGCTCCATGGATGTCTGAGTGGAAATAAATATCCCTATTTTCCATATGCTTTTTAACGACCATTTCATTGGTACTGGCATCCCTGCCCCCTATGGCAAGCAGTCCATCGGATGTCACGAACCATCTGAATTTTTCGTACCATTTAAGATCCTTTTTAACCCTTTTTTGTGGGACCATAATCTTTTCCATCTCAATTTCCCGTTTATTTTTGGCCTTTTCAATTTCCTTACGGGTTTTTTCGATGGCTATATGTACACCTTTAATTTTCCTTTTAGCCTTTTTACCTTTGTTGTAATATATTTCAGCATTCTCAGGGATGCTCATTGACGAGTCAATATTAACACGAATACCATCTAAATTCAGGGTTAAAACTCCCATTTTGTCAATGGATTCAATGATCTCAAGACCTGGAACCTTGTCCTTTTTGGCTTTTTTCAAAGTTGCAATGATCTCGAGCCAGGAATTGGTCTCCCTGGCACTGTGTATGATGTTCAAAATATTTTCAATACCCTGATAATCTGAATAAATTGCTTCCCCCTTAATTTTAGATTCTTTAACAGTTTTCTCAAATTTTTCAAGGGTTTCTAGTTGTATGCTGAGCCGTTTTTCAAATTTTCCAACTTCTCCAGACCAGACTTCATCGTTGACATTTACTATGTCTTCACCAACTATGCTGCTGTAAAATTCATCTGCAGCTTCGTTGAAACTTTCAAATGATTCCTTTTCAAAATCTTTGTACATCAGCAGGTCTAAAGGCAGCACATCTTCTTTTTTTCCTTTAACTATCTGTGGACTGAAATTAAATGTTTTAAGAGGGTCAAAGATGGAATTTATTGCAGAACTGATGGCATCAACATCTTCATCAGTTATTTCCTCTGCTGTTTTGGTTTTGGTAACATCAGATCTAAGTGCGATCTCTTCAGCGTAAAGACCTCCTAAACCATTTCTTGCTAGTGTTCTTATGACATCCCTATCCGAACTTGTTAAAATAGTTTTAAGTTCTTCTTTATCCACATCAAGGGGGTTCATACCCCTTTCAGGCGGGTACTTGTACTCTTCTTTCGAACTTATTTTCCTGTCTTGCCACAGCTTCCTTTTAAGTGGCAGTATTATCTTGTCTTCATCATCTAAAAGTATTATATTTCCCTTTGCAAATAATTCTACCACCAGTGAGAATTTTTCTTCCTTTTGGATGTCTATTCTCATGATCCTGTCGAAGTTGTGCTGTGTCACTGCTGTTACAGTTCCACCTTTTATGTACTTTCGAAGAAGCATTGGAAAATTTGGGGGGATTTTTGGATTTTGAGGAGGATATTGGGTAGTATGGACCCTGAATCCTGCTTGGAACACCACGTCTACACGTCCTTTTCCGGGCACGTGAAATCTTATTAGTACAGTGTCTTTGGTTGGTTGATATGCCTTTTGAACACGGGCATCCTTGAGTATTTCTCCTAATTCTTTGCAAATTGCGTAAACATCAACATTTGACATGGCTTTCATTGGAACACCTTATGGTTTTATATGGATAGATACTAATATTAAACATTGCTTGGAGGTAAAAATTATGGATGTAGATGCTAAAGTAACGATCTTACATGTTATTGGCGGTTTAATAGCAGCTTACTTATCATATGCTTTAACAACTGGACTTTTTAACGGTTTCAATAACGAAGCAATTGCTATAATCCTTGCTCTCATAATTCTATACTTATTCGGACAATTATCCGAGAGAATTTTTGGCAAGGAAGCAGTTGGCGGATTTAAAGGTTGGATATGGAGTGGAATTGTACCATTCTTCTTTGTATGGATAGTAATATGGATAATGTTGTTCAACATCAATCCAGTACCACCTATAAACACAGTAAGGTAAAAAACAAGACAAAATCTCTTCTTTTTTTCCACAAAAATTTTTTATTTTTTTTGATTTATTGATTACATTCCAAATGGTTTCTAGGTTCATCAAGTTTTCACATAAACTTTATTTTATCAGACTCTTTTTACAAATCATGGAATTCATTTAATACCAAGATTCTAGAGTGCCCAGTAGAATATCCATATGAACACAGATAAAAATGCTATTAGGAAGATCACTGGTGCAAAGATTCTGCTTACAGCCACAATGGAACTTATGGTTGTCACAAGTTCGGTTGCATGATTTGGTCCGAAGGTTTTTATGTCTTTGATCATTGCAACATCACAAGCAACTGAAACCTCTTCTAGATCATCAATGGCTTTTTTTGTACAGTTAAACACGCTTTCAATGATTAAATCAGGTACTTTGGTTCCAACTGGATTATGTCCTCCTGAAAGGGCATTTACGAAATGGGTATCTGAAGTCATTACTTCTGCTTCATCAATATCAAGTGAACTGATTTTCTCCAGTATTTCCTCTCTGAATCCAATTTCCATATTGTTTGAATCGAGGAGTATGTATGCAGCCTTTTGATTGTCAACTTCTACAATCATCACCTTCACACCACTTTCACCGACACCTTGGTCTTTACTAACCTCGTCCATGGGATCGAAGGCACATCCTACTTTTAAATCATACAATTCTCCGGATTTATCAATCTTATTAGCAGCACCCATTAGCTCGAACACTTCCTTGTTACCGGGGAGTATTCTTCCGTTTTCACCCTTAAATGCATTGTGACATTCCACTAAAACAACGTTTTCTGCATTTGTATTTACCCTTGCAAGGTTACTAAGTGCCAAACCAACACCAAAGTCCATGTCATCGAAACCTACAGGTGCTAAAGTTGCAAGTAATAGGAGATTCTTACCGAAATATTGTCCACAGATCTTAGCATCTTCATTTTTTACCCTGAAGAATTTACCTGCTTTGTTGGTATATTCCAAGTTTTCAAGTGAATTTCTAACAGAATCTTCGATCTTTTTTATTTCCTTGGTTGAAACAGGGTTGAAGTCATGGGTTGAAGGTCCATGCGCAACTAGGGTAAAATTTTCAAACTTATTGGCAAGCTGTGTGGGCATATTACCTCCACCTATATTTCCAATCGGTCCTGGATGAACACAAGGACTTAAAAATAGTGATTTTAAACCATTTTTACCCTTAAATGCCACAATTCCTATTATAGTATCTATAGGTTCTCCCATATCATCGAAAATATCTTCAAGAGCTTTAGATCCCTCTGTGACATGTGCTAAAAATTGACTTAAAAGTTCTAAACCCCCAACACCTAAGTTTCGCTTCATTGGAGACTCAATTATTACAACAAATGAGTATATGGCAACAACAAGGATAAGCGATGCTATAATGATCTTAATTAAGAGGGCAACAATGCTGAAATAACCTATGTTGGTTGTTATACTAGTAAGGGAAACAATTACCACTACCATGCTTAAAATAAGGGCCGGCTGTATTACTGCTGCAGGAAGTGATTTGAAAAAGCTAATATTAGATGTACCCCAAATAACCAGGATCCTGAATCCAAATATTACAACACAACCATAGATAAGGGCGTCTATTGTGTAACTGTAAATTGTGAATTTGGAAACCAAACTTCCTATAAAGTAGATAAATCCTACAATCACCATTGACACTAACGAAACAAACATGGATTGTTTCATTTTCATGTGCCTACCTTCCAGTGCGTTGATCATGGGCTGTGTAATAGCACCGCTCATTATTGAAGTTAAACCAAATATTAAAACACCAGCTGCACCACCATACAATATACTGTAAAGTACAGAGTGTTCGGTACCAGGTTCCACTGCAGTGACAACACAACCCAGAATAAAACTTAAAAATACCATGGAAGCAACATTAAATTTATTACCTGGTAGGGTTACTATGTACTTGCTTAAACTCATTATCCTATCAGAACTGCCCATAAATTTACCTCTATAACTGTTAAAATCATTGAAATATATTAAACTTTATTTTAAACCACTTTGCTATAAAATACCCCATTTTTAATAGAAATTTTTATCGTTAAGAAATATTGAACATCATTTTATGTTACTTGTTTGTATAATTTATATATGTATAATTT
>WASR01000076.1:0-553 GCA_009712615.1 Methanobacterium sp.
GCTGGGAAGCCGGCCAGGGCGGCGCCCAGGAAACCCGCCTCGCGGGCGGTTCGCAAATCCTGTCGATCAAAATGGCCGAGGCGCTGGGCGACAAGGTTCGCCTGTCGAGCCCTGTACGGCGCATCGAGCGGTGGCAGAGCGGACCCGTGGCGATTCACACTCCACAGGGCGTCATCCGCGCGCGCCATGTGATCATGGCGCTATCGCCGGCGCTGTGTCAGCAGATCGCTTACGACCCGCCGCTGCCGGAACAGCGCCGCGAAATGCAGCGACGCTGGCCTGCCTTCGCGCCGGGCCGCAAGACGGCGCATGTCTACAAGACGCCCTTCTGGCGCGAGAAAGGCTTAAACGGCTGGATCTTCCAGTCGGGGGGGGCGGTCTTATGGGCTTACGACAACTCGCCGGAGGATCTCTCGTTTGGCGTGATCAACGCGTTCGTGCAAATCAGCATGCTGCCGTCCGATCCCAAAGCGGCCGAGGCCGAGCTGTCGCACACCTACGCGCAGGCGTTCGGTGAGGAAGCCCTGCATCCGCTCGCCTCCCGCGCGCGCGA
>WASR01000076.1:563-8221 GCA_009712615.1 Methanobacterium sp.
AGCACGACTGGCGCAAGGCGGACCCCTGGACGCTCAGTTGCGTCTCGCCGATGCCGCCGGGTTTCCTGACCAAATATGGCGAAGCTTTGCATCCGCCGGTCGGACGCCTGATCTGGTCGGGCACGGAGACGGCCGATATCTGGGCCGGTTATATGGATGGCGCGGTGCGTTCCGGCCATCAGGCCGCGTTGCAGGCGTTGCAGGCCATCGCGGCCGGGAGGGCATGATGGGTCCCGGGAAAAAGCCCCGCCATGGCCGCACGGTCTTCATGCTGTCGGGCGCGCTGCTCTTGGCCGCGCTGCTGGCGGCGGGCTTGCGCTACGGCCCGGACCTGTATGGCTTGCTGCGGGTGAGCCATGAGATTGACGCCATTGCCCGCGATAACGAGCAACTGGCGGGCCCCTGGCCGCGCGCGACCGACTCCTGCCTGTACTGCCACGATGGCCCGCAAGGCAATGCGCGCACCCAGTTGTATCCGCGCCTGGCGGGGCAGCAGGCGGCCTACCTTCGCAAGCAGTTGAACACCTTCGCCAACGGCGAGCGCAGCGATCCGACCATGACGCCATTTGCGCTGAGTCTGACGGATAAGGAGTTCGAGTCGATGGTGGCGAACTTTTCCAGGATGACGCCGCCGCCCAATGCGACCTTCCATGCCGACCAGGCGCGCGGGGCGCGCGGCGAGGCGCTGGCAAAATCCAACAATTGCGCGTCCTGCCATGGCCTCCAGTTGGAGGGTAAGGACGAGTATCCCCGCCTGGCCGGACAGAGCTACGACTACCTGGTCGATCAACTGAGCAACTTCAAAACCGGCCGGCGCCGCGATACGGCGGGCACTATGCCTGCGGTTGTCAATGCGTTCTCGCAAGGGGACATCGAAGACATCGCGCAATTCCTCGCCAGCCGGTAACAGAAAGAGCGGGACCATGACACAAAAAACCATTGCGAACGATCCGCGCCTCTTCGTCGGCTGGCTGGCGGTCGTCGGCGCATTTCTGGCCTGGAGCATGGCGGTGCTGGTGGGCGCCGCAGCCCGGTTTGACTTCGCCGTTCTTGCGCGTCGGGTCATGATGCTCGGGTTCTCGCAGGAGTCGCAAAATCTCTACCGCCTGTCGATGTGGGCGGACATCCTGGGATGGTATCTGCCGTTTCTGGCCGTTGGCGGTTATCTTTGGCAACCCATGCGCCAGCGGATGGGCGCCTTGGCCGATATCGGCCTGACCGCATTGACCGTCTACGCCGTCCTCGGGATCGCCGGCGCGGGCTTGCTCAATCTCACGCTGATGCCCCTTGCCGAACTGGCGGCCCGCGGCCCAGGCGACAGATCGACCACCGAAGCCCTGTGGATCGCCTTACAAAGCGCCGCACAGGGCCTCTGGAACGCCGAAGCGCCGGCCCTGCTGCTGTGGGGGACCGTTGCGGCGCGCTTCCTGCGCGGCGAGCGGTGGGGTTTCGGCCGTCTGCTCACGCTCGATCTTTGCCTGTTCGCGATTGAGTTCGCTTTGAATCTCGGCGGCTGGCGGGATCTTGGTGAAACCGTCCAGATGGCCACCCTGGTGATTCATCCGCTGTGGCTGTTTCTGTTCGGCATTGCCCTGCTGCGCGAACGCACACAGGCCTGGATGGGCCATGAGAGCGGGATGACTTGAGGTGGAACGAAACCTTATGGCGCTCGGACGGGCGACGCGGGGACCCTGAGAGGGCGGCGCAGGCGACCACCCGGATGAGCGTGATCGCGGGCAACGTCATCACGTTCCGGACAACTGCACGCCCGGATTTTCCGCACTCCTTAGGGGTATCACGCGCCGGTACGATGTATCAAACTTTGCAAATGTCAGTGAGGATACGCCATGGAACTCAAATATTACGTCTATTGCCTTGCCGATATTGTATTGATCGCGACATCATTCCATTTCGGCATCAAGTTACTCAAGAAGCGCAACTACCTTCTCGGGGGAGAATTGTTGGTTGTGACGTTCTCGGCGACGAATTTGCTGATCAATGCCTTGACCGGATTACCGGCATACCTCAACGTCTCGCTGTTTTGTGATGCCTTCTCCAGAAGCTTTGGGATACCCGTCATCACTATCGCGGGCCTGATGGCTGTTTCACACCGGTTCTGGCCTTCCATTTTTGTCGACGTGACGCTGTTCGCTCTCGGCCTGTTGGTCACCGTCATTGTGTGGACGGCCGACTTCCTGACTGCACCCAAGCCTTTTTTCTATCTGACAATGTGGACCCTGTTTTCAATTTACCTGGTCTATTTTGCCGTCAGGCTGGTCCGCGTCGGAGAGAAACTTCAGGCGCTGAACGTCGTCTTTGCCATGGTGTTCGCGCAGACGATTGCGAGCATTTACGACTTCTACCATATCCCGGGCGACGACGATCACGCGATTTTTTATACGTTCGCCATGCTGGCCTGGTCCTTTTTGGGCTTTGCCTTATACTACGCTTATTGCGCGCTCGAACGCGCCCAGACCAAACCGCAGTCCTCGAACATCCCTTCCGCACAAATGTCGGCGTGAAAGAAAATTCGCCGGGCGGATGGCGGGTGAGAAAACCGGGTCAGGGCGACAACCGGTTGATAGAGGCAGAAAACGGCGGGACGGTCCTGTCATTTCATCCGCCGCCACACGCGGCCACGCAGTCGTATCACGCATCGTCGGGCGGAAGGGCCTTCTCTGCGCGCAGTTCCAGCGGCGTCGCGCCAAACCAGAGACGGCAGGCGCGCGTTAAAGCCGACTGCGCGGGAAAACCAAGCATGAGGGAAATCTGCCCGATCGCCATGCGCGTACCGCGCAAATACTCAAGCGCGAGTTGCTTGCGGACCTCCTCTTTGATCGCCCCGAAACTGGTGCCTTCTTCGGCGAGCCTGCGCTGCAATGTGCGGGGATGGAGAGCAAGCAACGCAGCCACATTGGACTTGTCGCAGGTCGACATCCCGAGCGTCCGCTTCAGCGCCAGACGCACCCGCTCCGACGCACTTTGCTCGGCGACCCCGAAATTACGAAAAATGTAGTCTTCAGCGACCTGACGAAACGAGGGATTGGCCCCTTTCACATTGGCGCCGAAGGTCTTGCGCGAGATATAAAGCGTGGCGCCGGAAGGCTCCTCCAACAGCCGTGCGCCAAAAAAGCGCTCATAGACCGCACGACTGACGACGGGCTGGTGTGACAGCGAAACAGCACATAACTCGTAATTGTCGCCAGTGAACAGGCGCAGGAAATTGTGCGTATCGGCCAGACACAAGTCGCTGTTCTGGCGGGTGACAACCCGGCCCGAAAGGCGAATTTCCACGGAAATGGCCACGGTGTTCTCCACCTTCGACGTGCGCTCATCCACCGACACGACGATGCCGGGGCTTTGAACGTGCATGTAACGGATCACATCATTGAGGGCATCGCGCACGGTCGGCGCATTGCGGATCACAAGACTCAACGGCCCCAGCACATCGATGCTTTGATGGGACGCCATGCGCAGCCCGAAGGCTCCCAAGCCCGTCAATTCGGCACTGGCCTCAAGCAAATAGGTGGCGGCCCGCAACGAAATCAGCGAATCGCCGTCATCGAGCACTGATTCGTCGATGTGATAGCGGCGCATGAGCGGAGCGGGGTCGCAGCCGACCTCTCGCATCAGCGCCTGATAGCCATGCAGGCCCCGTGCTCGTACATTTGGCTCCATGTCCTAAAATGTAAAAAAATAGTCTCGCAGTGTCAAGCAGCACTCCCCCCGGATCTCTAAAATCAGTGCTTCGAGCCCATGAATGAACAGGAGGCATTGCGATGGAGAGCGATTTCGACGTGTTGATTATCGGCGCCGGTCTTTCAGGTATTGCCATGGCCTGCCATCTGACCAAAGAGTGCCCGACAAAACGCGTTGCGATTCTGGAACGGCGGCGAGCAATCGGCGGCACATGGGACCTGTTCCGCTATCCCGGCATTCGCTCGGATTCGGATATGGTCAGCTTTGCCTATTCGTTCCGCCCCTGGCGTGACCACAAGGTGCTCGCCGATGGCCCTTCGATTCGGCAGTACATCGAGGATGCGGCGCGCGACCATGGCGTCGATCGCCTGATCCGTTTCGGCACGATGATCGAAGGCGCAAGCTGGTCCTCGGAACATCGTCGCTGGACCGTCTCCGCGAGCGATGAAGCCAGCGGTGACAAGCTCTCTTTCACGTGCAAGCAGCTTGTTTCATGCACGGGCTATTATAACCATGATCATGGATATCTGCCCAAATTCCCAGGTGAAGAGCGTTTCAAAGGCCTTCGCATCCATCCCCAGCAGTGGCCGGAAGACCTCGACTATAGCGGCAAACGCATCCTGGTGATCGGCAGCGGGGCGACCGCCGTCACACTCATCCCCGCCATGGCCGACAAGGCTCAACATATCACGATGCTGCAGCGCTCCCCGAGCTATGTCATGACCGTGCCCGGCTACGACAGACTTGCCGCTGCGCTTGCCCACGTTTTACCGGCGCGCTGGGTCCATGGCATCGCGCGCTGGCGCAATTTGCACATACAGCAGTTGATCTACAAATCGGCCAGACGCTGGCCTCGCCGGGTCCGCTCCTGGCTCCTCAATCACGTTCAAAAGCAGGTCGGCAGCGAATTCGACATGCGGCATTTCACGCCCAAGTACAACCCTTGGGACGAGCGCCTGTGCGCGGTGCCGGATGGTGATTTGTTCCGGGTCATCCGCGAAGGCAAGGCATCGGTGGTCACGGATCAGATCAAAACCTTCACGGAAAACGGCATCTTGCTGCAATCCGGGAAATCCCTGGAAGCCGACATTATCGTCACCGCCACGGGTCTGCAGATGCAATCGCTCGGCGGCATGCGCCTGACCGTGGATGGCGAAAAAGTCGAATTTGGCAAGCTGATGACCTACAAAAGCGTCCTGCTGCAAGGCATTCCGAACTTTTCCTATCTGTTTGGCTATACCAATGCCCCCTGGACGCTGAAGGTGGAAATGTCGGCGCAGTATCTTTGCCGCCTGTGGCAGCACATGGACGAGGTCGGATGCGACGTGATGACGGCGCGCGCCCCCGCCGGTGAGATGATGACGGAATCCATTTTGGCCTCGCTCCAATCCGGATACGTGCAGCGCAGCCAATCCATTCTGCCGCGCCAGGGACGCTCGTTGCCCTGGCGCGTGCTCAACAACCTCAAGACGGATCGCACCATGCTGCTGCGTGATCCCGTCACGGATACCGCCCTCGAACTGAGCGGACCTGGCAAGGCGACCGCCGCACCAGTCCCGCGCCGTGTCGCATGACATTCCGCAGCATCAAATCCAACTTCAGGAGCGCGGGCGAAACCTGCGCCGGGACGCTCTTGCTCCCGGCGCCGCCAACCCGTCCCCCCGTAGTGATCATGGCGAATGGCTTCGGCGGAACCCGTTCGATCGCCTTGCCGGAGATCGCCCGGCATTTTGTGCAGGATGGTTATGCCGTCTACCTGTTCGATTACCGCAGCTTCGGCGACAGCGAGGGACAACCAAGGCATTGGGTGAGTCCCCGGCGGCAATTGGCCGACTGGAAGGCAGCGGTCCGGCATGTGCGGAGACTGCCCGGTATTGATCACGACAAAATTGTACTGTGGGGCACTTCATTTTCAGGCGGACATGTGATTGCAACTGCCGCGCACGATGCGACAATCCGCGCGGTCATTGCCCAGGTTCCCCATGTCAGCGGTGTCGCCAGCGTTCTCCAAGTGCCACTGCGCGTGAGCTTTTGCCTGATGCTGGCGGCGCTGCGCGACCAGTTTGGCAGGATCTTCGGCCGACCGCATTACAGCCGCATTGTCGGCCGTCCTGGTGAAGTGGCCGCCTTGCCCGGCGCAGAATGCTGGGATGGCTACACGCGACTGATTCCCCCGGGGGCCAACTGGGAGAATAAAGTGCTATCCCGCATCTTCCTGGAGCTCCCCTTCTACAGCCCAGCGCGCTCGGCCGACAAGGTCAAGGCTGCGACCTTGATTATTGCAGGAAAACGCGACTCCGTCACACCAGCCGCCGCCGCACATCGCGCCGCCAGGCGCATCCCCAACTGTGAGTTTCACCTTCTGGATGGCAATCACTTTGAACTCCATCTGGAGAGCGAAGCCATATGCCAGAAAAGTATAGCATTGCAACTGGCTTTCTTGAAAAGAGAAATAGCGACACAATAGCAATACAAAAGACATTATTTACATTTAATAAAGCATGCTTAGCGTCATTATTTGCGGTAATAAATTCGCGATTATCAAGCAAAAGAAGATAATAACAATAAATTTGCATGCGGCCATTCATCCGTCCCGGGAAAAGCGATTGCGCAAGGCCATGCGGATCGGCGCGGAATTCGGCTTCGAATCGACTTTTCTGGACCAGGCCGCGATGCGCGCGCGGCATTCCGCCAGCGTTCCTGTTTGGAGAATACACTGCGCATGGCGGTACGCTTCATCCGGGCAAATACGTGATGGGTCGGCGCCGCGCGGCGATCCGGGCCGGTGCGCGGCTATCCGAAACCCCCCCGATGCTGTGCTACACCGAAGGCCCGGTGATCAATGGTGCACCACCAAGGCGGCGTTGGGTCTGGCGGGTATGCTGGACGGCCGCGTGAACCGCATGGCGCGGACAGTTTGATCCCGACACCGACCGCAGGAATTCTTTTGACGACATCGATTTTCTGGTATGCACACCAAAGGATTAATTATTTCCCGACCCCTTAAGACGATGACAGACGTGAAAGAATCCGGCGGGAAGCCCGGACGCAAAAAGCGGGGAACGGTGAACCCGGCGACTGGCGACGGCGCGCAGAGGGCGCTGCGCGCCCAGGGCGTGCGCACCCGTAACGCGATTGTCGATGTGGCAAAGAAGGTGCTGCTTGAAGGCGGCTGCCTGGAGTTCTCATTGAGTGAGGTGGCGGCCCGAGCCGGAATCAGCATCAGCAACCTGCAATATTACTTCCCGACCAGGCTATCGGTACTGCGTGCCGTCGTCGAACCGGTGATCGAAACCTATCTGAGCGAGATGCGCAGCGCATTGAGCCGCAATCTGCCGCCCCAGGACAGGATTATCGCACTGGCCGAACAGTCGCTGCGCGAAGCGAAGAATGCCGAAGCGTCGGCACTGTGGTGGCATTTTGTATCGTTTGCCGTGATCGATGAAGAATGTTCGCGACTGCTGGATGATTGGTACCAGGCCTTGACGCGCGAAGTGGCTCAGTTGATCCGCGCCGCTTATCCCGACTACAGTGCTGCGGACTGCCTGCACCGCTCCACCTTGCTGATCGCCATGACCGATGGCCTGAGCTATCAACTCAGCGCCGGCCGCCGCAAGCGCAGTTACACGCGTGGCCTCGATGCAAAATTTCTGGCTGCCGTTGAGTGCCTGCTGAAGGCGCCGCTGACAGCGGATTCCTGACAACAGCCTCAACGCTTGCACCACTGAGAAACGACACGAATTTACTGTCATTTTCTCCTTTTGATTGAAACAACGGCATCAAAATAACACAACGCGGTCCAGGCTGGTATCACAGCCCATCTGAGCGATTTGGTCGACCAGGGCCAAGCAGGCGACGATATGATCCACGTCACCCGCCGCGCTAATACCAACTTTCGGTGAGTGATACCAAGTCCCGGTATCGGCGACTCTCGCAGGGGATTCCCAAAATAGGGAAAA
>WASR01000162.1 GCA_009712615.1 Methanobacterium sp.
GATCGATACTTATCCATTATTAGGATGATTGAACATTTTAAGTTTTGCTAGATTTGAAAATTGATCCCAGGAAAATAATGTACTAGTTTTCCCGTGATCCCAATCTCATTGAACGTTAGAAGTTAGGGTTACAGAAATATCTTAACATCTGCAATTGTTAAAAAATTTATGATAATCCGAGATCATCATAATATACATTGTCCAGAATCATCTGGCTTTAATGTGGAATGTTAGTATAAAAAAAATATTAGTATTATAATTTCCTTTTTTGAACGTGTAATTTGGATTTAAAGTGTTATTTATTTTAGAATGTGTTTAAACTAATTTATTATCTAAACACAGTTTCCTTCTGTTTTTTTGATTTTTAATGCTGCGGTTGGGCATGTTTCTAAACATTCATAACACAATTTACAGTATTGGGGAGAATTTACCGATACTTTGTTGTCTTTGATTGCGAAAACATTTGTAGGACAAATATATGCACATATCCCACATTCCTTTCCCTTGCATTTCCCATGATCCAAGGCAATTTCAACCATGATCATCATATCACCTTTTTAAACTTCTAAATTGATTCAACACTATTAAAACCACATTTCTAATTTGAAATATTGAAAAAATTTTAGTGGTGGGCTGACTATTTCATTTAAACTATTTTTTTCAGCACACCAGATGTTCGGCACAAGATTTAACGGCTTCTTTAACATTACAATCCAATTTAATTGGTTTTATTCCGAGTTTCATCAGTTCAATAGTTGGTTCTTTACCTATTTTGCTGCAAAGAACCGCCTTACAATCCTCCACCAGATCTAAAGAGGCTAACCACCTTTCTTGATGATTATCAATATTCATGCCATTTTTTTTTCTTACTTCACTGAATTCTCCTTCACCGTCCTTTAATTCAAAGATTATAAATCGATCTGCATCTCCAAAATGCAGATCAATAATTTTTCCATTGGATGATGCCACAGCTATTTTCATACAAATTCTCCCTCTGCAAACAGTTCTTCTTCAATTATTTCTTCAGATTTTTCTAGTTCATATCCTGCTTCATCATAGTAGAAGTCCAACAAAGTATTGGTGAGTCTGTCTACAAATTCAGTTCCCCCATTGTACCCAAGTGTAGATATTCTTTGAGCACCCATTCTATCAAATATTGGAAATCCTACTCTGAATAAAGGTATTTTTTCTTCTTCAGCTATACTTGCACCATAGGAGTTGCCTATTAAAATATCTGCCCCCGCATCCTTGATTTCTCTGTGCATATCATATAGATCGTTTCCTGCAAGCACAACCGGGTCTATCCCCTTTTGACTTGCTATTAATCCGATGTCTTCAGTAAATTTATTACTTTTGGCTCCTGTACACACCACAGTAGGTGTCATTCCCATTTCACTTGTGAATCGTGTCATTCCAGAGACAAAATCTGGATCTCCAAATATTGCAACTTTCCTGTGATAATTGTAGGAATGGGCATCCACCATGGCATCGAGTAACCTACCACGATCTTTTTTAACAGATTCTGGTACTTCAATACCTGTGAGTTCGCAGACATTATTCACAAACTGGTCTGTATTTTCAATTCCCAATGGAAGCGGTCCTGAAACTGATTTAACACCATATTTTTGTTCTAAAAATGTGGCTGCAGAATCTGCGTGTTTGGATATTGAGATGGTTCCCAGTGAATTGGCTGTATCCTGAATTTCTTCAATGGTGGTACCATCCTTGTACAGTCCCAATGTTTCTTCAGAAAGTGGGGCATCAAGGTTTTCAGATGTATCTGTTAACATGATGTTTGGACAGTTAAGATCGTTTAAAAGCTGTTTAACATTTTTAACGTCTGCAGGAGATAATATTCCATTTATGATGTTTATTTTACCGTTGGGTGTGGAAGATTCGGCTAAATTCTCGACCAATGCTTTGATGGTCCTGTTGTATCCCTCAACATGCGATTCAACATAGCTCGGGGTTGATATTGGAACAATTATTGGTAGATTTTTGTCAAAATTTGCATCTTTAAATTTTTCTATGATACCCTCCATATCTTCCCCAATTGTTTCAGTGAGGCAACTGGAAGTGACCGCTATCATTTTTGGGCTTTGTTTTTCGGATACATTTTTTAAAGCCTTCATTAAATTAAATTCTCCACCATAAATGACTGTTTTCTCGCTCATGGATGTTGATGCAACATCTATAGGCTCTCTGAAATGTCTTGTTAACTGGAATCTTATGTAGGTACTGCAACCCTGTGATCCATGGATTATTGGCATGGTATCATTCACACCCAAAAGTGCCTGGACAGCTCCCATTGGCTGGCACATTTTTGAGGGGTTCACAACTGAAAATTTTTTATCATGTTCCATTTAGTCCACCTCCCAATTCTGAACTCAAATTAAACACAGGACTCGAAACAGAAGCGTCAACTTCCTTTGCAAAGCTTACAAACCCTTTGAATCCTGCGAATGCAGATATCCTATCATGGTTAAAGTCACAAAATGGTATACCAAGTTTCAATGAAATATATTTCTCTTTGGCCCCAGATATGAGGAGATTCGGTTTATATTTCTTTAAGAGTCTTGCAAGTTCAGTTGAATTGGCATCGTCCACTATGATGGTCCCATCCTTTACTGTTTCTTTAATTCTCTCGTAATCTTCTTTTATTCCATTTTTTGTTCCGGACATCATTACATCCATGCCCAGTTCTTCAAATGCACGGACAAGAGACCATGCTTTGTTTCCACCGACGTATAAAGCAACTGTTTTTCCTTCGAGCCTCTTTTTATATTCATCGGTTTTGTGTTCAACTTCTTTCAATCCATCAGCTATGATCTCTTCAGTTCGTTCGATCATTTCAGTATCTCCAAAGAAGTCAGCTATATCCCTCAGGGAATTTACTGTCTGTTCCAGACCAAAGAAGTTTACCTTGATGAATGGTATTCCGTACCTTTCTTCCATCTTCTTTGCAACGTAGTTGGAAGATTTTTGGCACTGTACAATATTCAGTTTAGCTCTGTGTGCCTGGGCAATTTCTTCAACATGAGAATCTCCTGTCAGGGTACTTATGATGTTGATTCCCATTGCTTCGATCAAAGGTTTGATTCCCCACAGATCACCTGCAACATTGAACTCTCCAACAATGTTTATGTCAAAGGGTGTGGTTTTTTCTGGCTCTTTGGTACCTATAACATAGTCCAAAAGGGCATCACCACCTATCCAGTGCCCCTTGGTTTTATTGTGATTTTGATAACCTTCGGATTGAACCGGTATAACTCGGCAACCCGTAACTTCTTCAGCTTTTTTACAAACTGCTTTAATATCATCCCCAATTATACCTGCAACACATGTGGCGTAGACGAATATGGCTCCAGGATGGTATAATTTGTTAAGTTCCATGATGGTTTCATATAACTTTTTTTCTCCTCCAAATACTATGTCTGTTTCATGAAGGTCTGTTGAACAACCTTTTTTGTAAAGATCTTCCCTTGAAGATTTACTTCCCCTGATGTCCCAAGTACAAGCAGCACATCCTATAGGTCCATGCACAAGATGTATCGAATCTGTAATCGGCATGAGCACTATTCTAGCACCACCATATACACAAGTTCTTTGAGTTACGGTGCCTGGTAAGCTTGCCTTATCACAAACAGGGATCGATATTCCATCTCCTTTCACACACATGTGCGATTTACGGGATTCAAATGTTTCGATAACTGGTTCCATTTTTACTCAATCCTATATTCTTTTTAATTTATTCATTGCCATAACTCAAAATATTCTTCAGACACCGGGATATCTTCCGAATATTCAACAGATCAAAGGATACCTTCCAATATCCTAGTGATCATGATAAATACTAAGATCGCGAGATCTTAAACCCCTAAAAAAAAAATAGAGTGTAATTTTACTGTTGTAGCTTCCAGTGGGTAGGTTCGTAGTATTTCTCCAATACTGTGTTGGTAATAAGATCCATCAGGTACAGACCTCCTCTGTAACCTAACACTGATTGTCTCTGGTAGCCAACACGATCGTAGACAGGGAATCCCATTCTGATGAGTGGAATGTCAAGATCTAATGCTATTAACCTTCCATCAGAGTTTCCTACCAACAGATCGACGGGGTTTTCTTTGAGGTACACTTCAACTGCACGCAGATCCTGACCATACAGCACATCAATATCTGATCCTGTTTCCTTGGAAATTTTCTCCATGTCAGGGTTGAAATCAGGATATTTAACACCTGTACATACCATGGTTGGTTCCATTCCCAGTTCACCAACAAATCGGGCCATTCCAGTGGTCAGATCTGGATCTCCGTAGATTGCAACTTTACGGCCGTACAAGTATCTTGCTGCATTGTCTGCCATTGAATCTACTAGCATTCCACGTTCATCTAGAAGTTCTTCTGAAATTGAATTTCCTGTGAATTTTGAGACGTTCCTCACGAATTGATCTGTGTTTTGTAAACCAATTGGTGGTGTTTCAATTGCTGAAGGTACTTTGTGTTCCCTTTCAAGGGATGTTGCTCCTGAACCTGCATACTTACAGATTGAAACTGTTCCTAAACTGTTGGCACTGTCCCTTAGTTCATCTACTGTTGTTCCGCCCTTTGGATAGTACGGAATTTCCTTGGTCTTTGAAGGTCTAAGTGGTGCATCGAATGGATCTGAAATATCGGTGAGGAATATTCCATCGGTATCCATTGAAGCCAACATATGTTTTAACTCCCTGATATCCCCAGGATTTATTATTCCAGGAATTATGTTCACTTTTTCGTTGGGTTCATCCTTACGTGCTAGGTGATTTACCAGTGCATTGATCGCATTGTCGTATCCTTTGTAATGACTCTCAACAAAACTTGGTGTGTTTATTGGTATGATCTCGATCTTGTCTGCATCTTCCCCAAGTTTTTCCTTCAAATTTCCACGGGCTGTATCTGCAAATCCGTAAACATCGTCACCTATGATTTCACTTGAACATGTGGTAATGACACCGATTACATCAGGATCAAACCTCAAAGCGAGGTTTTCAATACCGGCTACAAGATTTGATCTTCCTCCAAACACTGCTGCATCTTCGTGTAAAGCTGTTACAGCTATTTCTGATGGTTCTCTGAAATGTCTTGCAAATCCATATCTAACAAATGCAGAACATCCCTGGGAACCATGAACTATTGGAAATCCTTTGTTAATGCCAGTGACTGCGAACATTGCTCCGAGTGGCTGGCAAGTTTTGAGAGGATTTATAATTACGTTCCTATCCTTTTCAATAACATTCACACAACTCATTTATGCCAACTCCCCTGTATTTTCTGGTTTGGTTTCCTGTTTTTCAGATGAATCTTCATGGACTTCTGCATTTTCCCCAACTGAGGGTTCTTCTTCAAACTCCAACATACTCCATACTGGACTGTAAATATTCCTATACATATCCTTTGCAAGATTTACAAATCCTTCAAAGCCCATGTAAGGTCCGTTCTCATATGAATGGATCAATAAACATGGCACTCCTAATTTATGAGCCAAATATTTCTCTTTTACACCGGCCAGTATTAGATCTGGTTTGTACACCTGGATAATTTCTTCAAATTCTAAAGAGTTTGGATCGTCCACTATGAGTGTTCCCTCTTTAACACGACTTTTCATCTTTTCGTATCCGTCTTTGTGTTCAAATTGAGATGCTACAGCCACAGTTTCCATTCCCAGTTCTTCTTCAAGTGGTTTTGACAAGTGATAACTCTTTGGACCTCCGGAGAATATAAATACTCTTTTTCCCTGTAATTTAGACTTGTAAAATTCAATTTCAGGTGCAACCTTTTCCATTCGGGATTCAATTACCTTTTCTGCCTCTTCTTCAAGTCCGAAATATTTACCTATTGTTCTAAGGTTTTCTGCACAGTACTTGGTACTGAAAAAGTCTACTTTGATGTATGGAACACCGTACTTCTCTTCGATGAGATCTGCAATGTAGGTTGCGGATCTCTGGCATCTTACTAGGCTCAATTTCGCCCTGTGCATCCAACATATTTCATCGTGACTACAGTCTCCTGTGAATTTGCTCAAAAGATTGATTCCCATCTCTTCTAGATAATCTTTAATTATCCAAAGGTCTCCATCGATGTTGTATTCACCTATGAGGTTCACATCGTAGGGTGTTGTTTCTAGCGGCTCCTTGGTACCCACAAGGTTTTCAAATAAAGTCAAGTTTCCTACGTGATGACCCTTTGACTGGCTGGGTCCACAAAATCCCGGTGCATTGAAGGCAACAACCTCAATTCCAAGTTCTTCTGATGTTTCCTTTGCTACAGCATCTAGATCATCTCCAATTAATCCAGTTGTACATGTTGAGTATGTGTAAATTGCAGTAGCTTCTGGAAATTCTTTATGAGCTTCAATTATTGATTTTTTTAACTTCTTCATTCCTCCGAATACAACGTCAGATTCTTGAAGATCTGTACCCAGTATGTATTTGAGGTTGAAGTTGTCTATTGGAAACTTCTCACCGTTGGGCATGTCGGGAGTTGTTGGGTATCTTTTGGTTCCATATCCATAGCTTGTACAGCCTATTGGTGAATGAACTACGTGTATTACATCTTTTATAGCACCAGTGATAACTCCTTTTACACCTGCAAATGCACATCCCCTTTCTGACATTGATCCAGGAACTGTTTTAGTGTTGCAGTCTGGAATTTCGTCTTCTGGGTCTGAGCAATGCTTTACATAGACATGATTTTTTCTTTGAGGGATCTTTTTATCCACTTCTAAAAGTTTGTAAGGCATTAATAATTCTCCTAATTGTTATAAATCGAATATATTCAAATGTTTTGATTGATAATTCTATTTTTTTTAAGTAATTGCACTATCTCCCTGTTCAGATGTTCTAACCCTGAATGCCTCTTCAATTGGGCTTACGAACACCTTACCATCACCTATTTGTCCGGTATGGTTTACCTTAATAATGGCCTGAACAACCAATGCCACTTCTTCGTCTGGTACAACCAATGAAATCATTCTCTTGGGTATGTACCTCATTGCACCCTCCATTTCAAGCAGTGCAGGATCATCTATTTCAAAGTTAACCTCATCTAAGATCGCCCTTTGTTTTCCCCTCCCCATTACTCTTGATGCGTTCATCGCAGGAAATCCTAATGAATCTAAGACTTCTTTAGTCCTTGTAACCTTTTTTGGGCGTATAATAGCGGTAATTTCTTTCATTTCTAAAACATCCTTAGTTTTTAACCCTATAAGCTGCTGCTTCTTGTTCTTACAGTGTAAGCTTCATCTACAGGGCTCACGAATATCTTTCCATCTCCAAAGTTTCCTGTGTAAGATGTGTCTGTGACTATTTCTACGATTTTATCGGCTTTTTCATCCTCTACCACCAACATCAGCATTGTTTTTGGTATTTCATCGTAGTAGATATTTTCAAGCTGTATACCCTTTTGTTTTCCACGACCTATGACTTCCATTTTAGTCATGGCTACAAATCCAGCCTTATCAAGTGCGTCAACGACGTTTTCAACCCTTTCAGGTCTAATAATTGCTCTGATCATTTTCATTACGATTCCTCCAATAATCGACTATCTGTATCGAATTAAGTCCAAAATAATATATTATTCAAAATATCTTTAGATTCAATCTCCACCGAGGTTAATACATTCTAAAGACTCAATAACATCGTTGTAGACTTTTTTTTCTACAATGTTTGATTCTTCTATCTTGGTTTGCAGGTTTGCTACTAAAAGATTTTCCTTGCATTTAACTTGAAGCATAGAGCCACGAACCATTGAGCTTTTGATGTGAAAATGTGCCATGGCTTCAGTGGGACCTATCTCTGTTTTGGACCTTTTAATTTCAGTTTTACCATATTCAGCAATTTTCTTAACCATTTTAACCTCTTTAAATTTTTTTTAAATTTTTTCATTCATCAACTTCATACATGAAGTGCGTAGTATCGGAAGAAGGAAGCCTCTTTCCGACAACTTACAATTGAATCTCATGTTATATAAACATTTGGATCAAAATAGGTATCAGAACCAAAATTTGGTATAATTACTAAATTTAATACTAAATATACACTCAATAATTAAACAAAACAGAATAATATTATAGATTTTATGAACATTAAACTAATT
>WASR01000013.1:0-912 GCA_009712615.1 Methanobacterium sp.
TTTATGAACTATTTATTCCAATACTCCCATTTCCTTAAAAATTGGAAATAATTTTTTAAATATTCACAATGAATATCATAATATTCATTTCATGTATATTAAATCTATGATATAGATCAATAACATGGGTAATGTTTTAGTTGGGATCTAACATCTGACTAAAAAAAAAGATATCAAACATTTATTTGGTGATCATGGTTCCTATTCCCTTGGTGGTGAATATTTCCAGGAGCACAGAATGTTTAATTCTTCCATCTATTATATGGGCAGATTTAACTCCGTTTTCAACTGCGTTGACACAGGTTAATACCTTAGGAATCATACCGTCCTTTACAATACCATTATCTATTAAATCCTTTATTTCATCGACTTTAACTCTTTTTATGAGGGTTTCAGGGTCCTTTGGATCCTCTAATATTCCCGGCACATCTGTGAGGATTATTAGCTTTTCAGCCTCCATTTTAGCTGCAATATCACCCGCTACTGTATCTGCGTTCAGGTTCAGTGTGTCACCAGTTTCATCAACACCTATTGGTGAAACAATTGGGATGTAATTATTTTCAGTGAGCATCTCCATGATCTCGGTATTTACAGATTCAATTTCCCCAACCAGTCCAAGATCAACAGTTATCTCTTCACCTGTTGAATTGTCCACCATAACATGTGGTGCTTTTTTATTGGCTTTAATGAGCTGATTATCTTTTCCAGATATTCCAATACCCTTTCCACCATGCAAACAAACCTTGGAAACTATGTCTGTGTTAATCTTTCCAACCAGAACCATTTTCACAATGTCCATTGTTTCAGAATCGGTGATTCTGAGACCCCCGATAAACTTCGGTTCTTTACCGAGTTTATTCATGGATCTAGATATTTCAGGCCCTCCTCCATGCACAACCATTGGTTCCATAC
>WASR01000013.1:922-4368 GCA_009712615.1 Methanobacterium sp.
GAATCTATCATTGCATGTCCACCGTACTTGATCATCACCTTTTTATGATGAAATTTTTTAATGTATGGTAACGCTTCGATAAGAATGTTAACTGTTTCCATTTTCACGATTCTCCCAAAATATCTTCATGAAATTTAATATATTAATACGATCATGTTGTGTACTTAATACGATCATGTTGTGTACTTAATACGATCATGTTGTGTACTCAGCATTTATACTCACATAATCGTAGCTTAGATCACAACCATAGGCTGTTGCCTTCCCATTACCCAGCCCAAGATCGATGATTATACGAATGTTCTTTTCTTTCATAATATTTTCAGCTTCTTCAAGTTGAGAAGTACACTCAAATGCTGCGACAACTCCATGATCCACAACATCTACCCGTTTATCATGGGATTCAAGACTAACACTGACAACTTTAGGATCGATATCAGATCCAGAATAACCCACTGCAGCAACAATTCTGCCCCAGTTAGGATCTGCACCAAAAAGAGCAGTTTTCACAAGGGGTGATGATACTACTGCTTTAGCTGCTAATCTAGCTTCTTTGGTGTTTACTGCACCCTTCACTTCCACTTCCATGAATTTAGTTGCACCCTCACCATCCTTGGCCATCATACTGGCCAGCTGACAACACAGATATTCCAGGGCTTCTTCAAAGTTTTCATCGATGGATTCCCCAGATTCACCGTTGGCCATTAGGATCACGGTATCATTGGTACTTTCATCTCCATCAACAACAACCATATTAAAACTAGCATCAACAGCCTTTTTTAAAGCTTTGTTAAGTTCTGATGAGGATGCTTTAACATCTGTTGTTATGAAGCATAACATAGTACCCATATTAGGGGCAATCATGCCTGAACCCTTGGTTATTCCACCAATTCTAATGGATTTACCATTTTTTAAGGTTGTTTCAACGGCAAATTCCTTAGAGTAAGTATCTGTGGTCATGATTGCTTCAGCTGCATTTTTTGAAGCTTCGTTTGAATTTTCAAGTCTTAAAACAGCCTTTTTTATCAAGCCGCCGATGATGTCCATGGGCATCAATCTACCTATAACCCCTGTAGATGCGACAGCAACATCTTCACAATTAAAATCAAGTTCATCTGCAACTATTGAAGCCATGGCTTTACCATCTTCTATTCCTTGATCTCCAGTGAAACAGTTGGCATTTCCACTGTTTGCAACCACTGCAGATAACTTACCGTTTTCAACTGCATCCTTAGTTAAAATTACAGGAGCCGCAACAATTTTATTTGAAGTAAAAACAGCTGTGGAATCACTTTCTTTACAAACAATTACAGCCACCCCATAATCATCATCACAAGCTCCGGCTGCAAGTACGCCACTAACGGCACATACTCCTCCATCTACAATTTTCATAATCCCAATCTCCATTATTATAAATATAAAAAATTCATCCAATTCATGATCCATTCATTTTACAAACACCCTCTAATTTTAACCTGTAACTCAATTGCCAGATGAGTTACTGCTTTGATTATTGTTTGAGGGTTTATTTGAACTGCTGTTTCCAGAACTTGGATTACTAGGTGTCACTGTAGTGGTCTGGCTTGACTGGCCGGATTGAACAGTAGTTTGATTTGTAGTTTTCACAGTGGGATTAGTTGTTTGGGAAGCTGGAATGCTTGGAAACTGACTTTGTTGTGTAAGGTTGAGTATTCCATTGGTATTAATAGGATTAGCTCCCATTAAAAATCCTGTTCCAGTTGCAAATCCAAATGCAACTATAGAAACAATCATTCCAACAAATATCTTTCCTTTAGCTTCTTGTTTCATTTGAACACCTTAAATTATTATTCGTGAGTCTAAAAAATATTAGTTTTCTATTTATGCTGTTAAAGCATAAACCAACGCCAATCCAATTGCTATTAAACCAAAAACAGGCTGACCTATGTTCCATCCTACCAGTGTAGCTACAAATACGAAGATGAATATTATGGCTATTCTGCCCTGTTTGTTGAGCATGAAGTCGAGCACCGTTCTGGTGAATTCTGATGGAATGTAGTATGAATAAATACCATCAGCGAGATCAAACACCATGACTGGATTGTTATTCCAAATCTTTATATTATCCGCCATTTGGGCCCTTTCTCCAGCTTCTCTACGGCTCTTTCCAATACCTACTCTGAGCCTCACACCGTTATTTAATGCATGCCACGCACTGTCCATTCCAGCTCTTAAAGCAGCATCTTTGGTTGGTAAGTTTGCTATTAAATCATCCCCACCAACACGGTAGCCTTCGATTTTACCCTTACATTCCTTTTCAATGAACGATGAAATTTCATTCATTATCTCAACCAGTTTATCCCTTCCATTTTCATCAATAAATTTGGTTGAATCTATTGCATCAATGAAGACGTAGTTATCATATACAGCTGGTGAGCCCTCAAGTTTGCCGAACTTGGATGAGAATACAATTGCAAACTCGCCTCCAAGTTTTGTAAAACCAACACCAGATGTTTCACCTATCTGTTTGTTTAAGTTGATTGATCTTTCAATTGCTGCTGCTCCAGTCATTCCAACTGCAACTCTGACATCAACTTCTCTGTCCATACCCTTGGCAATGAGTTCAATACCTACCCTTATGGCATCGTTCTTTGAAAGCATCTTTGAAACGATTTCTGTCGCGCTTCGCTCTACAATAGTTCCTCTAGCACGTTGTATGTACCTGACAAACTCTTCAATAAGTGGTTTGTTTTTCTTGAAAATTTCGATGTAAAGGTACCTGTCACTGCCCATTATTATGTTACTAAGCAGTGCATACTCATTCACATTGTTTTCTGCAGGGTGGAGTTCGATGAATTTCCTGTTATCAGGAATGTTACCAGTACCAACTTCGTTCAGCACGGTGTTAAAAATATTTTCCGTGGTAATATGTGCTGTTTCTATTTCTAAAAGCATGGTTCTGGTGTAGTTTACCATTTGAACATATTCACGTTCCATATCATTGGTTGGATAATATTTTGTTCCAATGCTTATAACCCTGTGTTTAATAAGAAATCCAAAGATGGTTCGTGAGATGTAATCCATGACCATTTACTTTTCTCCTCCCTTTTCCAATGTTATGTCAAAGTGTCCTGGTTTTTCCATGAGCATGCTGGGCTTAACTGAAACAATTGGGAATTTCCATGTTCCGAGTCTTGCTGCAACTGTGCTTGCTATGTTCCTTGAATTTTTCTTTACAAAGGAGTAATCATGGTCGTTTATGGTTATGTTCACATTGTAGGGAGATTCTTCTAGTATCTCATCAGAATATATGATATTTAATTCAAATGTTCCTGGTTTGGTAAACAGATCGTTACGAATGGCAACCAGGGGCGCATGATCAAGTTTAAGCCTGTCTCCCACTGTGACTGCTATATTACCAGCATTTCTAACGGTGTCTTTGTAATCTTTAGGACTTAGAAGCACAT
>WASR01000013.1:4378-8129 GCA_009712615.1 Methanobacterium sp.
TACAAGCACAAATATAATGAAATCACTGGTTCTTTCAGCATCTTCGACCATTCCCATGACCTTGTCAAATAAAGGAATTTTCATGAAGATATCTTCGATCTTTGAATCGAAGGTATTTTCTGTGGTTTTTGTTATTCTATCAATTGCTTCTTTGGCAACTGCTATACCACTTAATTTTTTGTTCTTTTTAAGTTTATATGACTCCAGACCCTTTTTTTCAAAGTCGTTCAGCATTTGTGTGCTGATCTTCTGGAGTATATTTTTCACCTTCTTAGGTTTAGAAGAGCTACCAATTGAGATGGCATCTTCAACAAAGGTGAATGGAATTCTTCTGTTGTTGATATCATGAAACTCATCATTGAATTCCCGGAAGTTGTCATTTGAAAGAATCTTACAATCTTCCTCGTATGCAAGTTTTAGAATGAAATGATCTGCAGTGGTTCCTGAGGGAACCTGTTGTACTTTACCCTCATCAAGCATTGCATTAAACTTTTCTTTTTCATCAATTTCGTGTCTTAGGGATGCATCCGCTATTGGAAATGGTTCGTATCCTAATTTTTCCAGAGCTTCCACAGATTTTAGAAGGTTGTCTAAACGAGGTTTGTTACCTTCTTTCTCCTTTCCAAAATGTGCTACATTTGATGCATCTACAATAACTTTCAATTAATCACCTAAACAAGTGTTTTCATATTTAGCTAGACATTTTTTGGTTCCATCTGCGCGGTTAAGTATTATTTCGATGAATTCATCATCAATATCAATGGTGTTGTATGATGAAAGTGCTTTACCCCTTAATCTCAATGATGAAACTGTACCTGCAGTTATGAATGTTGTATCTTCCATCATCCACACATGGGGCATATGTTTGTGCCCTGACAGTACAAGATCAGCCCTTCCATTCATGAGTGATTGTAGTATATCACCAGCATCACTTAAAACATTCCTTTCCCTGCCAGTTTTAGGCACGGGTATTATGTGATGGTGGAGTGCTATTATCTTGTACAGATTTTCTTCATCGGCAATTTTAAGTTCATTTTCCATCCAGGACTGTTGAGATCTTCCTATTCTACCATAATCAAGGTCAGGTTCACTACTATCCAGTCCTATAACTTTTAAACCATGTTTTTTATCTTCAAGAGTTCCGTACCGATTTTTAATAAGTTCCTCAAAACACTCATCACCAACGTGTCTTGCATCATGATTTCCTGGAACTACCAATATCGGAGATTCAATTCTGTCTAAAAATGGCACAACTCTTTCATATTCAAGGTAGTAACCATTTTCAGTAATATCACCCGTAACAATAGTTACATCGGGATCCATACTGTTAATTTCATCTATTGCTTTAGCAAGCAGATTCTCCTGAAAATTTAGTGAACCCACATGTAAATCTGATATCTGAGCAATAAAAGGCATTAACTTAACCTCAAAATGGCTTCTGCCAAGTCCCCCTTGGTTTCTTTGAGAGTTTCAAGAGCTTTTTCTTTACTTACTCCTGTTTGGGTACTAACAAGATCTACATCATCATCGGGGATGACCAGTTCTGCTTCAATTTTATTTTCAACAATTTTACCCGATACTTGGTAGGTTTGCTGCCCCATAAAATCCATTAAATTTACTTTTGGATTATTAATAACGATTTCTTTCGTTTTAAATTTAATGACAACCTCTGTAACACCCTTAATGTCTTTGTTGTCCATTCCCATCTGTTTCATTGCTCTTTGCATTTGCTTTAACTGTTTTGGGTTCATTCCTGCTCCGGGTAACATTAAATTCCTCCTTTTCTTGTCTTAACAGCTTGACCTGTGTTGAAATCCATTATTTCGTGACCGCATAAAATTGACTTACCAAAGGCAATCAGTTCATCCTCTTCATTAACGATCAATACTTCTTCATTAGATCTTATATTTATATCACAATCTATAACGAATTTAGCAAATATACTTTTTCCTTCTCTTGCAAATGGTTCTGCATCTGAATTCACAACAACCCTGTTTTTAGGATATTCCACATGAGAATGTAATCTCCTTGCACCTTCCCTATCCAGCACAAATACACTGTCTGAAGCTCTCAAAGTGGCAATTAGAGTTTCACCCTCGTACACGTGTCTGATCTTTCCTGTTTTTCTGCTTTTAACAATCTTAACATCATTCTTAAAGAGTGCAGCCCCTGCACCTTCACCAAACTGGTAGTCTGCAATGCTTTTTATCTTGGTTTTGTCATCAACATGGATCCTGCCAATATCTCCTTCAAACTCGTCTAGGCTATAAATTTTTCCAGGGTTCTCAGATCCATCTGGTAGTGGTTCCAGGTTTATGGTGTACATATCAAACCTGTCAAGTACTTTGGCACTGATAACAGCGTTGTCAAACTGGTTTATGTAGGCTTCAAGTTGATTTTTAACGAAATCCTTAGCATCGGCATCGATGTTGATGGGAGATTCATTTTGTGCAAGGGGATATACTTCATCGACTTCGATTGGAATCAAAGCAAAGGGCACATCAGCAAAACAAACCTGACAATCGTTCATAAGCTCTTCAGTGTCAATGATTGTACTGCCCTTAACATTTTTCAAGTACATTTTACCAAGATCTTCCTTGATATGTTTGGAGTATGGCTTTCTACCCCTTGGAAGTACTAAAACATTTTTCTTCTTGGGAATTCTATTCATCTTTTCCAGGTGTCTTTTTATTTCGGGTCTTCCGAGTGATTCTGGTCCAGAGTAGAAGAATGCAGATTTCTTTGTCGATGGGTCGTATTTCTCCAGTTCATCAGTATAATTTTTGAGGTTTCTAAGACCATCTAAAAGGTATGGATGGGTATGGCAGCGCAGTTCAACTAATTCCATGAGATTTCCATCGTTTATAGCCTGTTTAATGGTTCTAATTTCAGCAAGGCTTACAACGAGATTATGTTCTGCAATGAGTAACATTCTCTCTTCCTTGTCCATTGATCTCAGATCATCAGGAGTGTAGTTTGTACAGACCCTACATGAACATGGCATTTCAACAAGATTCTGGAGTTTGTAAGTTCCAGTTGGCATCAGGAATCTGTTGTCTTGAGCATACAATATGTAAGCCGCTGAATCAAACAGATCACAACCCATAGCAACAGCCAGTGCAAACACCATTGGATGTCCAGCACCCATAAGATGTCTTGGTTTTGAATCAGGGAGATTTTTTACAGATGCCATTACCACATCTACAAGATCTGAGTACTTGTAAGACTCCATTAGCGGAACAACTGCACCTATGGGGTAACACTCAAAATCCATGGCTCCTATAGTCTCTGCGCATGTGGAGCGCAGATCACCGAAGGTTGAACCCTGCACAACAGAGTTCAGCATGAGATCTCCACGAACTTCAATGGCTTCTCTAGCCCGTTCAATTGTTATTTCAAGCTCTTTCTCTGCCCTATCCCTCTTGACATAGGGAGGGGTTGGTATGTCAAGTGATGTGCCAATATCTGTACCAATTAACTCCTGAAACTCTATTATTTCCCTGTTTGTCACTTCAACATCACCATATTCTGACAGTTGGAAGGAACCCGAATCTGTTACAATGGGTCCAGGAAAGTCAATGAGCTCATGAACACCTTCTTCAAGAGCTTTTGCCCTTAAATCTTCATTTTTATACATGATGTAAGCATTGGTAATGACCACTTCAGCACCAAACTACTTGACATCCAGTGTTTGTTTACCCGGATGAATTACTGGCATCAATTCATCTGTCATAATAATTCCATGGTGAGT
>WASR01000004.1 GCA_009712615.1 Methanobacterium sp.
TGGAAATAAACCAGTAATTAATTACGTTATATCAGTAGTAACACAAATGAATGGCGGAGTTTCTGAGGTTGTTCTAAAAGCTAGAGGTAGGGCAATTAGCAGAGCTGTTGATGTTGCTGAGATAGTTAGAAACAGATTTGTTACTGATGCTCAAGTGGAATCAATAGACATAAGCACAGAGGAAATTATGAACAATGAAGGCGCAAATACTAATGTTTCTGCCATAGAAATTCAGCTTTCAAGGGATGATACTTCCATCTGAAGCCTAATAAAAACTAATTTTACATCTATTATTTTTATAATTTGTATATTTTTAAAAAAAAATTAATAAGGGAAAAATTTATTCCCCTTTTCTTCTTCTTCTAAGTGTCCTCACTGCTAATAATCCTCCAACTATGACTACAACTATGGCTATCACGTAGTAGAGGTAGTTAGAAACAGGCCCGGTTTTTCTAGAGAAGTCGATTGCATACATGTTTCCGTTGTTATCACCTGCAAATATATCGTCACCATAAACTATTGGTGAACTTAATGGCGAATTGAAGAGGTAATAACCTGGAGTATAGCTCCATTCTTCTTTTCCACTATATTTGTTAAGAACGTATACTGTTCCAGATTCTGAAGTTACTACTATATTGTCTCCCATAAGTGCAGGGGTTGTTTTTACATTTCCCGTGTTAACGGACCATTTAAGTTTTCCATCACGCATATCAAGGGCAGTTATATTTCCGTTATCTGAACCTATGAATAGTGCATTGTCGTTAGGATCTAGAAGTGCTGATGATTTTACAGAATCATTTAGGTTATAATTCCATAGTACTGAACCATCTGCAGTATTTAGTGCGTAGAAGTTTCCATTATCTGTTCCCATGTACAATGTTGTGTTGTTAATTGCAGGAGATGATCTTACAGCACTACCTGTATCGTATGCCCAATTTTGTGTTCCGTTGGCTATGCCTAAAGCATATATTTTGCCATCGTCAGATCCGAAGTATACAGTATCATTATAAACTGTAGGGGAAGATCTAACAGCGTTTCCTGTTTGGAATTCCCATTTCTTGGTACTGTCGTTGGTATTTAGTGCATATAATCTTTGATCATCTGATCCGAAATATATTATTCCATTATCTATGGCAGGAGTTGTTTCTATTGAGTTTCCTGTTTTATATTTCCACACATCATCTCCAGTTTTTTTGTTCAAGGCATAGAGGTAACTGTCTCCAGAACCGAAGTATACGTTATCTCCAACTACTATTGGTGCGTTTGTTATATTTCCGCCTGCTTTGTAATCCCAAACTTTTGTTCCATCTTCTAGATTAAGGGCATAGAACAGCCCACTGCTTGATCCGAAATAAATCAATTTATCAGCAATAGCTGCTGATGTTAAAATTCCAGAAGTTTGGAATAACCATGTGTCTGGATTGAAATCAGAGGCTTCGTCCATGTATGCGGTATGATTCAAATTTTCTTGAAACATTGGCCAGTCGGTTGCCGAAGCAGTAGAAACTGTCATTGGACCTATGAAAATACTAAGCATCATAATCCCAATCAATATATTTTTTTTTGCAATCATTTTATCACCTAATTGTTTAGATTTAGTCATAGACTAATCCGCGACTCACTTATATATCCCTGTTAAATTTCGTTACTCCTAAATAGAAGAATATTGCTGTAAATCCTAGTAGAACTACAATATCTATCCATATATCTCCTACGCCTGATCCTTTTAACATTACTGCTCTCAAAGCATCGTTAACGTATGTTAAAGGTAAAATATATGCAATTTTTTGGAATATCCAAGGCATTGTTTCTATAGGATAAAATACTCCTGATAAAAACATCATTGGCATTGTAATAGGCATTACAGTCTGCATGAAATCTTCCTGAGAAGAAACCCTGGCAGAAACCATAATTCCAAATCCTATGAAACATAATGCTCCCAATATTAGCAGAAGAATTGTCAACACCATACTACCATTTATAACAATTCCAAATAGTGCTATGGCCGCAAATATAAGGATAATTCCTCGCCCAGTTTCTTGAACTAATTTGGAAACAATTTTTCCTCCAATAACGGTTGCAACGCTGGTAGGGGTCATGAACAGTCTTGCAAGTTCTCCTCTTTCTCTTTCACCAGCTACAATTTCTCCCATACCAAACACACATCCAAAGAGAATGGTCATTCCGATTATTGCAGGAGCAAGGAAATTTAAATAACTGATATTCCCGTACAGCTTGTTTACCTGAACATCGATCGTGTTTAATATACTCTGGTATGGAGATGCTTGAGTTCCATTTACCTGACTACTTGAAACTGATATTGATGATGATTGGAGCTTTTGTTCGGCTATTTGCTGATTTATTTGATTAAATAATCCTTGAGTGGCTGGAATAACTGCACCGGCTGCCAATTGATCCGATGAATCAACATCGATCACTATACTTTTGGGCGACGTATCATTCAGAGTATCATAATTCGTAGGAAGAATTATGGCTGCTTTTGCCTGTCCATTTTGAACCATCTGCAATCCTTTATTTGGATCTGTGGTTATCTCCTTAACATCGTACAACGTGTTACCTTTAATTGCGCTTAGTGTTGCATCTGAAAGAGTACCTTGACTTTGGTCTACTACTACAACTGGAATGTTGTTTATGGTTCCGCCCATACCATAACCAAAAAGGGTTATCATGATAATGGGGAACAAAAATAGGGACAGTAAACGAGGTTTATGTCTCCAGAGGACCATCAAATCTTTTTTGATCATCCACATAATTTTTTTAGTTTCAACCATCTTCTGCACCTTCTTCTTTATTTTTTGAAGTCACACTCATGAAAACATCTTCCAATGAAGGATCCTTAGTGGATATTGAAGTAATAGTTCCTCCATTGTTGATTATTTCGGAAATTATTTTACTCACAGATTCATCTTTAGAGTCAATATCCATGACTATCCTTCCAGAATCGTGTTCATCCAATAAATCAACTTCAGGCAAGTTTTTCAGACGATCAGTCATATTTTCATCTAAATTACTGATCATCACACTTAACTCTTTCAAATCTCTGTTTTTACGTTCTATTTTTTCTTTTAACTGATCATAGGCTGCATTATCTTCAATAGAACTTTCTTTTCTGAGTTCATCCATTATTTGGATAACATCGGATGTTTCAGAGGAGCGAACTTTTTTCTGTTCATGTATCATGGTATCCTTAAGGCCCCTAGGCGTATCGTAGGCTGCTAATACTCCTCCATTAATAATTCCAATTTTATCACAGAGTAACTCCACCTCGTACATATCATGTGAACATAGAATGATGGTACGTCCCTCAGAGTTCAGTTCTTCTACTAAATCCCATAAAACCCTCTTGGTTGTTGGATCCAAACCTATGGTTGGTTCGTCAAGGAACAGTATATCTGGTTGATGTATGAGACTAGCAACAACTGATGCTTTTTGTTTCATACCTCCAGATAACTGTTTTACTAACTTGTTTTCAGCATATTTGATGTCAACGAGTTCCATCAACTCTTCAGCACGACTTATTTTCAAGTCAGTTGAAAGTCCATAAAAATCTGCACAGAGTTCTATATTCTCACGAACTGTAAGATCTCCATATAAACTTACAAGTTGTGGGACCATTCCGATTTTTTCACGGACTTCATTAGGTTGTTTTGCAATGTCAAAACCAGCCACGTTTGCTGTTCCACCAGTGGGCTGAATTAAACATGTGAGCATTTTTATTGTAGTGGTTTTACCGGCACCATTTGGTCCCAGAAAGCCGAAGATACTCTTGTTATCTATCTTCATGTTGAGTTCATCAACAGCTAAAAAATCGTTGCTGTATTTTTTTGATAGATCAAAAGTTTCTATAGCATATTTCATTATTTACCCCCATTAATCGTTTTTATCAAATATATCTCTCCAAAATTCTTCTAAAAGTGGAGTTCTGTGACATTTGAAGACTTTTTTGATTCTTTCCAGTGTTTGAATACCTTCTTCAGTTATCTCATAATATTTTACTTTTCTTTTTCCATGAGCTTCCCAAGTTCCTTCAATTAGCCCTGCCTTCTCTAGATCATGTAGTATTGGGTATATTTTCCCAGGCTTTCCCTGTAATTGTTCTTGTTCAGCAGGATTGACTCTGTTGATTTTGCTCATAATTTCGTAACCATGAATTCTCTCCTTACTAATAATCCAGAGAATCAGGGTCTTACCAAATCCCTTCATGCTTTTTAAAAGTTTAATATCATATTTTTTAAGCTGCTTTGATAGCTCGGAGTTACAATCCGGATCATTTTCCAATTTATTAGAATCATGATCTGTAGATTTGGAATCCTCCAAGGGATTGCTACCTTTTTCTTCCATTTTTTCACTTCACTATATTAAATTTAGATATATCATTTTTTGATATATTTAGATTATATATATAGTTTTTGTCTATATCGAAATTCTATATAAAAAATAATATATCATTCGAGTAGAGATAAGAATAAATATGAAACTGGGATTTTCAACTCTGGCACTTTTTATGAGTTCATTGGAGAATTGTCTAGAAACTGCTTCAAAGGACGATTTTCAGCTCATGGAAATTCTATGTGAGGGTCCTTACTGGCCGAGGAATGTGTTGGCTTACAATAATAATTTTGAAGTATTCGATTCTTACGACATAGATGTTTATCTACATTCTCCCACCATAGATCTTAATCCTGGAAGCTTAAACCCGGGAATTCGTGAAGAAACACTTAAACAACTCAAAGAAACCATAAATTTTGCTGATGAAATTAATTCTAAAGCAGTAACTACTCATCCTGGGTTGATACACAGACTTGACGAAAGGGTACGAAATTTCGCTATGGAACATGCTATCAATGTTCTAACTGAGGCAACAAATTATTCAGAGGAGAGGGGAATCAAATTTTCGATCGAGAATATGCCCAATAAATATGCCTATTTTTGCAACACTGCCAACGAACACAAATACTTTGTCGAAAAATGTGGATCTTATGCAACAATAGATACTGGACATGCCAACACAAGCAAGGATGTTGAATCATTTTTTAAGCTTAAAAATATAGCTTATTTTCATTTAAATGATAATAATGGTGAAAAAGATCAACATTTAACTCTTGGCGAAGGAACTCTTGATTTAAACCTTTTAAATAGAGTTAATAATGGCATTATCGAATTAAATGATTATCAAAATATTCTTAAAAGCCGTGATTTGATAAGGGATTATACAAATAAACAGCAAAATTTAGGCTAGCCTAAAAAAATAGTAATGTTTATAAGTTAGGATATCTTAACTAGATCCATCCCTCTAAATTAGGCACACCTAACTTTCAGGGTTAAAATATGGTTATCCTCTGATCATCCTCAGCTCAAATGTATCGTTGAAACCATATTTTTTCTATAATATTTTGGCCGTGTATTAAGATTTCTTCTGCCAAAGAACACATAATTGCTTAAACCGGCTCTACATTTTTATTTTCAACTTTTTTTTAGATTAATAAAATTTTAACTTTATTTAACTAGTCGACCTAATTTAGATCAATAATAGATTTAGGGTGTTTAAAACATGTTTTGAACAGAGGGAGTTAGATGGTAAGTAAAGTGTATTTCACAGATCTCAGATCAAAATCAAAACAAGATAACAAAGTAAGTAAAGTTAAAAACCTTTTTGATGCTGCAAACTTCCAAAATTTTATTGAGGAAGGTGATTTAATGGCAGTGAAGCTTCACTTTGGAGAGGAAGGCAATGATTCATACATTAATCCCGTTCTAATAAGGCAGGTAGTCGATAAAATAGTTGCTCTCGGTGCAAAACCATTCATAACGGATACGAATACTCTTTATCATGGTAGCCGTCATAATTCACATGATCATTTAAAAACTGCTATCCTCCATGGCTTTGATTATGCTGTTGCAGGAGCACCAATTATTATTGCCGATGGATTGAAGGGTGAAAATTGGTCAAGTGTTCAGATTAGGGGTAAACACTTTGAAAATGTTAAAATCGCGGGGGATATCTTGAGTTCAGATGGGATGGTGGTGATGTCCCATTTCAAAGGGCACGAAATGGCAGGCTTTGGAGGAGCAATAAAAAATTTGGCCATGGGATGTGCAGCGGCTCCTGGAAAAATAGAACAACATGCATGTTCAAAACCAGTCATAACAGAAGGATGTACTTTGTGTAGAAACTGTGCAGATGCTTGTCCCGAATCCGCCTTTGAATTCTCGGATTCCGGTGCAACAATCAATTATGATAAATGCATAGCTTGTAACAACTGTCTAGGAGCTTGTCCAGAGGAACTCATCAGACTCAACTGGTCAACCATGGAGGAATTCATTGAGAGAATGACAGAGTATGCACTTGGAGCTGTTAAAAACAAAACAGAAAAAACAGGATACATGAACTTTCTCATGAATATCACGCCAGAATGTGATTGTTTGCCCTACAGTGACAGTCCAATTGTTCCAGATATTGGGATCATGGTATCAAAGGATCCGGTGGCACTTGATAAAGCATGCTATGATATGGTAAATAAACAATGTGGCCTCGAAAATTCGATGTTAAAACACAACCATCTTCATGGTGAAGATAAGTTTCGAGCGTTGTGGAAAAACGTAGATGGGCGAAGACAGCTCGAGTATGGCGAAAAAATAGGTTTGGGCAGTACAAAGTACGATCTTATAGATATCAGTTGAATACAGAGTTTTAAACTTAATCTTAGAGTTTCCACATTTTATCATAACACTATGACCTTTATTGTATTGTACTAGCGATGTGTAGATCATAACAGATAATAATAAGTGAGGTTTATAATTAAGTATGGAACATTAAGGAGGCCATTTTATGGAGTTTGTTGTGATCCTCATAATTCTCACAATATTGGTTGCATTAGCTGGTTTAATTAGGAATAAAATAAAAAATGAACCTTTAACACGACTGATAATCATAAAAACATTTTTACTTTCATTTTTAGTAATATCTGTGGGCATTGGTTCAATATGGGCGTTTATTGGCCATGCATTCATGCCAGTACAGGTTGCTGAAAGTATAGGATGGGCTACAGGTAGCCCATTCCAAACTGAAGTTGCATTTGCAAATTTGGCCATTGGAATTCTTGGAGTTTTATGTTACTTTTTCAGAGACAATTTCTGGGTGGCAACTGTAATTGTGAGCTCAGTTTTTTTACTCGGAGCTGCATATGTCCATGTGATAAATATTATTAATTATTCCAATCATTCAGCGGGAAATGCAGGAATTATATTTTTCATGGATATTATTGGGCCGGTGATCCTCGTAGTACTTCTGATACTTTATAAAATATATGAAAGAAAACAGATGGATTAAAATGAACACAAATGATAAGCACGATGTTTGGCTAACTACTAAACGGATTGAAACTCTAGTAGATGGTATATTTGCCATTGCAATGACTTTGCTAGTTTTAAACATTGATCTACCCCAATCTTTCGGACCCGTTTCTGATCCTGCTATTTGGACGTATATGATTGGATTGTTCCAGCAGCTGGGAATATATGCCTTTAGTTTTGTTTTGTTAGCAAGTTTCTGGAGGGCTCATCATCTTCAATTCTTTTATATTAAAAGATCTGATAGTTTTTTTATATGGTTGAATGTGATTTGGCTCATGTTTGTGGCTTTGGTTCCATTTTCCACAAATTTTGTGAGTAATTTTGGCAACCACACGCTTCCAATGCTTTTTTTCAATATTAACATGTTTATCATTGGAGTTATCTTTATCTTCATATGGACGTATGCTAACAGAAAGAAATTTTTCATCAAGGAAATGACTCCTGAGCATTATAATACAGTGAAGAAAATTAATTACATTTTACCATCTGCTGCATTGCTTGCTGTGTGTATAACATTTGTGAGTCCACTCTGGAGCCCGGTATCTTACTTTTTGATAGTGGTTCTCAAAAATACATTTAAAAAGGGTATATTATAATTGGGCTGCTATTATTAGTTATTAACATTATCTACAGTAGACTTTTTTTCGATGAATTCTGTGGCTTTGAGTTCTACAGTAGAATAATTTTAGTAAAAAATATAAATTTAATTTATAAATCAACATTCTAAACTTCAGAAATATTA
>WASR01000168.1 GCA_009712615.1 Methanobacterium sp.
ACTAAAATCATTGAAATAAATTTTTAAATCTATTCCTTTTTATCTTCTTCTGTTAAAACTTCTTCGGCCACTACTTCTTCAGCAGCTTCTTCAACCTTTTTTTCGAAAACATCTACAAATTCATCTTTTTATATGTTTTCCATGTTCTCCCAGATGTCTCTGGAAATTCTGAACCTAGCAAATGTGACGTCCATGTAAGGTTGTTTATCAAATTTAGCCATCTCATCCATTGCAATTCTTACAACACCATCTTCTATCTGGATGTCGTGTTTGTCTGAATCAAGGTTAGGTGCCTTGTAATGGAGTTCGATCATGCTTTTAACTTTTTCAACATCATCTTCAATGATATCTTCCACTTTAATATCGTATTCAAGGTTTTTACCAGCGAGTTCATGGTTAAAGTCAACTGTGACCCTTCCTCCACTGATACTCCTTATGATTCCAGTGGTTCCCTCTGAGGATATTGCCATTCCAACTTCAGGTTTCATTCCCTGCTTCCTGAATTCTGACATTGGAATCATCTGCATTAACTTAGGATCTCTCATTCCAAATCCGTTTTCAGGTGCTATTTCCACTGTTTTTTCTTCACCTTCTTCCATTCCTACTAATGCTTCATCAAGACCCTTTAGAACATGTCCACCATTAACTACTATTGGTATTGGTCCGTAAGATTTATTTTCTACATGAATTCCTGCTTCTTTAGCTGCAGTTTCGTCAGTTGTGTCAAATACGTCTCCTGTCTCCTTAATTTTAGCTGTGTAGCCAATTTTAACAAAATCTCCTTCTTTCACTGCCATAACTCTAGCCTCCTGTGTGGTATTCTTTTTCGAAATTCATTTAGAACTTCTTCATTTTTATATTTCAGTACACGTATTACAGATGGGTATCTGTCTATATACTTATGTATATCTTCCTTAAAAATACCCGCCTCAAGTGATGATAAAACCCTGTTTTTATGGTGCCTGCTGAAACCTCTAGAAATTGATTTTTTGAGTTCAGTAATGGAATTAAATGGTCTGTTTTCAATTATAGACATTAATGTCCTTTCATCCATCAGTGTTAACGATCTGAGTTCGCTGATATCGCTGTTGTTCACTCTGTCGATTATTCCATGGTAATTCCTGAGATGGTCCAGGGGAGCTTTACCATGTTCAATTTCACGTTCTAAAATTTTCATGGTTTCATTTGGAAGCATGGTTTCAACAGCATCCAAATCGCCACCCCTCACATTTTCCCTTATCTTTGTGCCACTAACTCCCTCTAAACGTTTTACAAATATAAATTTGTCTTTAAAATCAAAATTTATCTTAGTTAACGATTTTGAAAGGGATACTATAACGTAGTTATCTTCGTCTAACTTGCCTCGATAGAGAACATCCCTTGTTTCCATGTCCACAATTTTATATGGTTTAGGTGCAACTCCATAACCCTTTGATATTCTGTTTAATATGGCTTCAAAACCATCAAAAGGTCTGTAACCCCTAGGTATGTAATCTGCATCTAGTGCTTTGAATGTAGCTGCAAGGCACATGGAATACTGTCCAGAGCCCATAATACCCATGGGTGGACCCTCTACAACGATATCAGCACCAACAGATACAGCTGTATCAGCACGTGCTTCTCTGGTCATGATATAGGGATTTCCCCTTCCATTTCTCTCAAAAAGCCCGGGGACAACAGCAACAAACATGCTGTCTGGAACCTGTTTTTTGGCTTGTTCCATACAGTACCTGTGCCCAAGATGCATTGGGGAATACTCAGTAAAGTCTGCAATTAGCTTCACTTCAGATTCAACATCCCCATAGGAAGGTTGCTTATTCAGGTCTTCTTTGAAGAGTTTTTCATCCCTCTTAAAAATTTTAGTTATCAATTCAGCTTCCAATTAATTACCCCAAACATTTTATTTACATTCCATGATATTTAGAACATAATAATAGTTCACTCTACGAAACATATAAAACTCTTTAAAATAAGGATTCATGATAAAATGTTGGACATGTGCATAGTAAACTGTAGGCTTGACCCATCAGATCAGGAATGCTCCATAGGCATTGAAAATGGGAAAATTGTTTCGATACAAAAGCTGACATCTGCAGCTGATGAAATTATAGACTTGAATGGAAAAATAATATTACCTGGATTGATAGATGTCCACGTTCATATGAGGGATCCTGGACTCACTTACAAGGAAAATTTCAAAACAGGAACAGAATCTGCTGCTGCTGGAGGTTTTACAACTGTTCTAGACATGCCCAATACAAAACCTCCTACAAATACTGTTAAAGATTATAGAAACAAATTAAAAATAGACAAATCCAAAGCAATTGTAGATTTCGTACTTCATGCAGGCACAGCTAATCCTGAACAAATTCCAAGTTTGGGCGAGCTTAATCCTGCATCCTTCAAAGTGTTCATGGATCTTCATGATGATGAATTTTTAATGAATCTTTTTTCAGAAATTGCTGATCTCAATCAGTCCACTGACTATGAAAATCTGATTTCTATCCATGCAGAGGATCAAGAGATTGTGAACAGATACACAGCAATGAAATCATCTGAAACTAGCAAAAATTCCATGGTATATGCAGATGCAAGACCACCACTTGCAGAGGATGTGGCAGTCTCCAAGGCAATATTGATGGCCAAAGAATTTAATTTAAAGGTCCATATTTGCCATGCAAGTACTAAAAAGTCCCTGGATTCAATACAAAACGCTAAAACAGAAGGATGTAATATCAGCAGTGAAGTAACACCCCACCATCTATTTTTAGATTCGAGTTACCTTGAGAAATTTGCCAATTTTGCCAAAACCAACCCTCCCCTCAGGAGCAATGCAAAGAAGATTACTCTCCATGACCTTCCAAAGACAGATATTGTGGGTACTGATCACGCCCCCCACACCATAGCAGAAAAGAAAAAAAATGTTTGGAATGCACCTCCAGGAATTCCTGGACTTGAAACTGCCCTTCCATTACTTCTAAACCAGATCAATCAGGGAAATATTCCTTTCAAAGAAATCAGGAGATTGTTGTGTGAAAATCCTGCAAAACTGTTTAAAATTGAAAACAAAGGTCACATAAAGGAAGGTATGGATGCTGATTTCGTTGTGGTGGATATGAAAAAAGAGTTAACCATCGACTCTGATAACTTCTATTCCAAGGCACATTATACTCCATTTAATGGGATGAAAGTTACTGGTGTTCCAGTAATGACAATTTTAAGGGGCGAAGTAATAATGAGGGACTCTGAAGTCTTCAAGGCTACTGGAAACCATGTCTACAGTTGAAAATATTTCTACAGAAGAATTTTTTTACAAAAAATCAAGCCTTAATATAAATTTAACCAGTAAATATTTGTACAATATCCCTTATTCTATTAATAATATGTGTAATTAGAATTTAAACCTCACATTTACCTTTTTGTATCCAATTTGTCAAATAAGTTTCATAAACAGTAACTAGATAAACCCGTAGAATCATATTTAATCAAAAGAAGGTGATGATCATGTGTGAATCAACAGTATATTCAACCGAAAACTCAATGATAATGGAAGATGTGTTGAAAATTAAAATTGAAGGTGACTAAATTTCTCTCACAGACATACTAGGCATGAAAAACGAGTTATCTGGAGTGATTGTTGAAATTGATCTCGACAAACATGGAATTTACATCAAACTAAACTAATTTTTTTTTATTGATTAAAACTATTTTTTTAAATGTAGATGCATAAAATTAGATTCAATATTTTAGAGAATTTTTTATTTACAAGATATTTTACGAGAGTATTTAAAAAAAAATATTGTTTGGTGGATTTAATCCACCATTTAAAAAGTAATTACTTCATTGATAGTGCGTCTTTAGGACATGGCTCTATACACTGGTCACAGAGTATACAATAACCCTTGAGAGGTATTTTTTCTCCTGTGAGTTTCAGCATATTGTATGGACATACATCCACACAGTCGCCACATTCTGTGCACTTGTCTGGGCTAAATGAGATCCTGTTTCGTTTAACGACTTTGCCGTCAACTACTTTGTCAATCTCAGATATGGTTAGAGCTCCTTCAGGACATGCTGTGGTACAAGCACCGCAACGTGTACACATTGCGAATGATGGTTCTGCACCTGTTTTAACATCTCCAGGAACTTCCATTCCAGTGTTGGTAACTACTCTTATTGCGTCTGTTGGGCATATTCTTGCACATGCTCCAATATGATCACATTTGGATTCGTCCCATACAATACCCTCATCTGATGCAGGTTTGGAAGGACCTAACTCTACTTCAAGATCTATAGCATCTACTGGGCACAGTTTTTCACATAATCCGCACGCTGTACAGACTTCTGGTAATGTAACTGATAAAGTAGATGGTTTAGGTTCTATGAAGTCGCCAGGACATTCTTCAACACAGAGGTTACATCCTATACAGGTGTCCTCATCCACTTCAAATTTGAGCATGTTCTTGGAACGTTTTTCTGGTTTCTTGCCTGAAATGTAAACTGCATTCCATGGGCATGTCTGTGAACAGACTCCACATTTGATACAGGTTTCTTCATCAATGGCAATACTTCCACCAATTTCATCTAGTGTAATTGCGTCTACTGGACATTCATCCACACACATTCCACAACCTACACAATCGACAATGGCTATAGGTCCGCTGATGTCAATATCAGTCTTTTTAGGCTCTTTGACACCTTCAACTCCTATGACTTCAACCGGGCATATGTCAACACATCTCTGACACATGACACAGTATCCTTCAAGAGGAATCTTGCTGATCTTACCTTCATCGAGTTTCAGTACTTGTGGTGGGCAAACATCAATACAGTCGCCACATTTATCACAAAGGGCTGGGTTGTAAGCTACACGAGCTTGTGCAACTCCATTTTCACCAACAGTAATTTCTTCGGTTTTCAATGCACCTTTTGGGCATATATCCACACATTTAGGTGCGCCTCCACAAACATCACAGAATATCACATCTTCCGGTGAAACTTCTATGGCTGCTGTAGGACATGCACCCTGGCATGCGCCGCATCTGATGCAGTCTTCCTTGTTGACTACTATCATTTTATCACCTGCGGTTATACCTTGTTTATGAGGAGTCCTTGACTGTCGTACACTTCAACTGTTGCGAGTTTCATGTTTGAGTCGATTGTGTGAGTTGCGCAAGATAGACATGGATCGTATGCTCTTATTACCATTTCCATGAGGTTGAATATTTTATCATCTACTTCAACACCAGGTTTTATGTAATCTTTAGCAACTTTCTGTATACCCATTTCCATGGCAGGGTTGTTCTGGATTGTTGCAACCACAATGTTTGCTTTGGTTACGAGTCCATCGTCATCTGTCTGGTAGTGGTGGGTTAATGTACCCCTTGCTGCTTCAACTATACCCACACCTTCTCCAGCCTGTCTTTCGATAGGTCCAGGGAATTTTTCACCGGATAAATCTCCTTCAAGAGCGTCTACAGCCATTTCAGATGCTGCAATAAGCTCGATTAATCTTGCCCAGTGGAAGAGTAGTGGTTGTTGAGCGTATCCAAAGGTTTCTTTGAACTCTTTGAATGCATCCTGTGCTATTGGTGATGGCATTTTGTCAGCCACGTTTAGCCTGGATAGAGGAGCAACTCTGTAGATACCTTCTGGGTATCCTAAGTCTTTGATGTATGGGAATTTGAGCCATGAGTAAGGTTTAACTTTCTCAGCCATGTAGTCAAGGTAGTTTTCGCTTCCAAATTCAGCGTATATTTTACCTTCCTTGTCTTTCATCCTGACATCACCGTTGTAAACATCCCAAACACCATTGTTTACTAAACCGGTGTGGTAAGTTTCAACAGCTCCGAGGGTTTCAACTAACTCTAAGTTTTCTTCGAAGATTGGTTTTGCTAGGTCAAAGGTAGCCTGTGCAAGTTCCACGTTCCTCTGAGCCTTCTTGAGAAGGTCTGCCTGAGTTTCAGCATCAAGTTCTGTTGAGATACCACCTGGGGTGGATGATGTTGGGTGAATGGATCTTCCACCAGTTGCTTTGACTATGTCTAAAGCGTTTTTCCTCAGTTCAATTGCCTGAAGTGCAACGTCTGGTGCGTCTTTAATGATCTGGAAGACGTTTCTTGTTTTACGATCTTTACCTGCTATGAAATCAGGTGCTGCTAAGAAGTAGAAGTGAAGTGCGTGGGAGTGCATGAAAGAACCCCAGTTCATCAATTCCCTCATTTTGTAAGCAGTTGGTAAAATTTCATCGTCTTTGAATCCGTAACACTGGTCAGATGCTTTAGCAGCTGCCAAGTGGTGCTGCACATCACAGATACCACAGATTCTTGGTACTATCCTAGGAACCTCTTCAACTGGTCTTCCCTGTAGGAATTTTTCAAATCCTCTGAATTCCATAACGTGAAGTCTGGTTTCCTCAACATTTCCTGCATCATCGAGATGCACTGTTATCTTTGCGTGACCTTCAATCCTTGTCACTGGTTCCATTGTTAACTTAACCATTTATTTTCCCTCCTTTTGCACCTTCATTGGTATTAATGCAGCTGGGAGTGTGTATGTGTAAAATGTTCCCACAATATCATCTAACTGGTCAGCAACTTCTTCTGGGTCAACTGTTTTATCATGTTCAACACCGAAGTCTGAACCAATTGCACTGATCATCTTTGCGCCTTGGTCAGTAACCTTTGCTGTTGGTCCGTAACATCCTCTACAAGGAATGCCTATTGATGGACATTCTGCTCCGCATAATGATGTTGTTGATGGGCCCATGCATACGAGTCCCTGTGGAACTAGGCATAGTTCTTCATCTGGTTTACCAAGTTCGAACTGCCTGATTATTTTGTCCATAGCCATTCCTTCCGGTGGTTTTTCTCTTGGACAAACTTCGCAGAGGTTTGTTGTAGGTAATGCTACAGCTTCTCCTGTTAAAAGAGCAACCAATGCTTCAGCTAACACATCAGATCTTGTTGGGCAGCCTGGTATAGCCAGGTCCACATCTATTACGTCTGATAATGGCCTTACTCTGCTTTCGAGGTGTGGTATATCTTCATTTGGGATGATACCTTCTTCGTTGTATGTACTTGCAGAGTTTACGTAAGCTTCCTGTGTAAGTTCATCAACTGTGTGTAGGTTTCCGAGTCCTGGTATTCCACCATAAACTGCACAAACACCGTAAGCGATGACGAATTTTGCTTTTTCCCTTAGCATTTCAGCAAGTTCACGGTTTTCATCGTTTCGAATTCCACCTTCAATAATTAGAACATCCAGGTCATCTGGTACTTCATCGTATTTAACATCCATGAGTACTGGACTGAATTCGAAGTCTGCTAATCCCATAACGTCGATTATAGCTTCGTGTATATCTGCAATGGACAAGTGACAACCGGAACATCCAGCTAACCACATGGTCCCTATCTTTGGTTTTTCTGCCATATTCTTCAATCCTCCGCTTATGCTTCAACTGATAGTTGTTCTTTGAGTGGGGACTTACCCAGACCCTTTATACGATTAACCATCATTGTAACAGTATTTGCGAATTTTTCTCCTTCTGAAGCAGAAATCCAGTCGTGGTAAATTCTGTCCCTTCCAATTCCTAGGTCTTCTGCTAATTTGTAAATTAATCTCATTCTTCTGTCTAATTTGTAGTTTCCTGCATCGTAGTGACAGTCACCATGGTGACATCCAGCTACAATAACACCGTCTGCTCCTTCACGGAATGCTTTAAAAACAAACTGTGGTTCTATACGTCCAGAGCACATAACTCTGATTACACGTACGTTTGGAGGATATTGCATCCTTGCAGTACCAGCAGTGTCTGCTCCACCGTAGGAGCACCAGTTACAACAAAACATAACGATCTTTACATCATCCTCAGCCATAGAGTTTCCTCCTGATTTATCACTGTACCATCAAGTTCACCATTTTCTGGTGACTTATTAATGTACATTATATGGATAGCAAAATAGTTATTATAAAGGTTACTCCAAGAACGATTCCGAAAGGCATATATATAAGAATATGATTCCCAAGTTTAGTATTATCAGATCATTTTTTAAAGTTTAAATTCCCAAGATTGGGACTTAATTCTAGAATAAATTACTATAAATCAA
>WASR01000258.1 GCA_009712615.1 Methanobacterium sp.
GTCTTTTAACGGCTAAATCGACGTCAGATGCTTTAACAGTTTTTCTTCCTGCGTGTTTTGCAAGTTTGACTGCTTCAGAAGCTATCATTTCACCTTTTTCTTCTAAAGCTTTTGCTAGAGCTTCCCTAGCATCGTCACTTACTCTTTCTGCACCGGCATTTTTTATTATTCTTCCTATTGGAGCAATTGGTAATTCCACATTAATCACCTCACTAAATATATTTGTTAATATACACTGTTGTCGTAATCCCTTATATATTTATGGTATATTTATGAGATTTATTCAGTGATTTGTATGTTTTTTGGTCATGTCATCATGATCTATTTCATTTTTGGTCAGCCAATGACAAATTATGTTGTATTCACTGATGTGGAAAAAATTGGGATATAGAAAATCTTCAGATTAACTTAAAAAAAATTGTGGAGAGAAAACCTTTATTGCTTGTTAATAATCTTTGAAAGAGTTTTAACATCAGCATCAATTTCTAAAGGTTCTACACACGCATCTATAGCAGTATTGGGGTCTTTTAACAGGTGACCTGTAACAATACAAACAACCTGTTCTCCTTTGTCCACTTCGCCACTCTCAACCATCTTTAATAGGCCTGCAATCGATGCTGCAGACGCGGGTTCTACTCCAATTCCCTCTTTTCTTGCCAGTAATTTCTGTGCACTTAATATTTCATCGTCTGTAACTGTATCTGCATAACCATTTGACTCATATATGGCCCTCAATGCCTTCTGTGCACTTACAGGTGCTCCTATTCTTATTGCTGTGGCAATTGTTTCAGGATCCTTGACAGGTTCTACTGTTTTCTTTCCTTGGCGAACTGCGTTGGTTATTGGTGCCGCCATTTCAGCCTGTATTCCCGTCATCATTGGAAGATCATCCATGAATCCTGCTTCATGAAATTCTTTGATTCCCTTCCATATTGCTGAAATATTTCCAGCATTACCCACAGGTAGCACAATTCTGTCTGGAGAATTCCAGCCTAGATCGTCCACGATCTCAAATCCTATGGTTTTTTGTCCTTCTAAACGGTAGGGGTTAACTGAATTTAAAAGGTAAAGCTGTCCTTCCAATGCTAATGATGTGACTGTTTCAAGTGCTTCATCGAAGTTGCCCCTGATTGAGATGACTTCAGCACCATGAAACATTGCCTGTGCTAGCTTTCCAAGTGCAACTTTACCTGCAGGTAATAGCACAATACATCTTTTACCAGCTCTGGCTGCATAGGCTGCAAGTGAAGCAGATGTGTTTCCAGTTGAAGCACATCCAACGGTGTTAACTCCAAGTTCAACGGCCTTTGTCATACCCACACTCATTCCCCTGTCTTTAAAACTTCCAGTGGGGTTTGAACCTTCTACTTTAACATATAAATCTATTCCAAGTTCAGATCCTAGTTTATCACATTTGCAAAAAGGGGTGCCTCCCTCTTCCAAGCTGACAATTTTTGTTTCATCAACAGGTAAAAATTCTTTGTACTTCCACATTGTTGATTTTCTGCAGCTGAAAATGTCTTTAGAAATATCTGGCCGACTGGAAACCACTTCAAGTGTGGAATCACATTTTTTACAGGTGTAAATTATTTCATCGATTTCGTATTCTTCTCCACACGATATACACTTCATCATTCTATCACTTGTTATTTTTTTTAAATTTACAGTATTATTTTTTGAATAAAAAGTTTTGAACTGCCTTTAATTACATATTTATGGAACGAACAGTTCTTAATATTTAGAGTACAGATCTAATGTAGTTTCCCCATGCAAGGGTTATATTAGCTTCTATGATTGCGGCAATAAATAAGAACACCACAGCGATAAATAAAAGTTTTAAAGATTCCCAAAATTCATCAACATGCATATCTAAAATGTACTTGAACTGGGTTTTCTTTGAAATATCTGTCCTCATATGTAATAAATCCTTGAAAATATTCAGAACACAGCTTCCAAGTCTGAAACCTGCTGCTCCTGCAATTATAATTCCCAAAAGTTCAGGAATTCCATGTGGTAGTGTGTACACAATATAATCACTCAGTGGGAACTGTGTACCGGCATAACCAATGAAAAGTCCGTTGAATATAAGATATCCTGCAGATATGATTCCTATGAATGCTCCTCCAATGTAAATTAGTAGGGCTACATCCAGATTGTTAAAGAATATTGAGAAAGTGTTCAGCTGTATCTGTCCATTTACAATTTTGTTCTGGAATGCTCCAAAAACTTCTCCAAGTACAGGGCTTAAAAATCCTGCAAATGCATAACCTATAAATATAGATCCAAGGAGAATAACAGCTGAAAGCATTATGTATGTTTCGTTTCGCTTGTAAAGCCCACCAAAAAATCCATCGTATCGCTCTTTTTTCAAACTTTTCACACCCTTCAAATTGGACATTCAGAGATCTCGATCACATCTTTAGGTTATTATTTTCAATTCTATTATTAGTAATTACTCAATATCTTTCGGGCTTCTCCCTCTGCAACACTCCTTCGCTTGGATAGATCTTCGAAGAAAATTCTTATCATGGCACCTGCCTTGGCTTTACATTCTCCACACATCATCGTCCCATTTTTACAGTCATGAAACATTTCCGAAAGCTCGTTATCAGACTCCACCAAGTGGTAGAGAAGCATTTCATAAACAACGCAATCTTCAGGAACGCCTCCCAACCTCTTTTGTTCGTCCAAACTTTCTCTTCCACCAGTTTTAGCAGTTTTAATCTTCTTTTCTGCAACTTCAGGTTTGTCACTCAAGAATATGGCCGTTTTTGGCTTACTGCTGGACATTTTATCTCCTGTTAATCCTGTGATGAATCTGTGGTAAGTTGAAGATGGCGCTATAAAATTGAACTTGTTCTTCAAACGATCTGCTATGTCCCGGGTCAATCTAATGTGAGGGTCCTGATCTGGCCCAACAGGCACCACTGTTGGCTTAGGCCCTCCAAATTCTTCTAACTGAGGATGTAATATATCAGCAACTTGTACCAGAGGAACATAGAGATGTGATATGTTTGTTGAACCCGAAAATCCATAGATAGATTTCATCTCATTTAGATTCACCCTTCTACCAGTTAGATATGCTAAATTTTGGACAGTTTTGTTCTCTGATTGTAGATAGCAGTGTATATTTTTCTTTTTAAAGTCCAGGCCCAGTGCAATATAATTGGTTAAGTATTCTACAATTGCAAGTTCCCTTGAATCTTCAAATTCAATATCTCTAGCTGAATATGATTCCATATCTGCAATTGGTATGAATATATCTGCTCCATGTTTTTGGTACCAGACTAACTGATCTACAATCATTTTGTGGCCAATGTGCATTTTTCCACTGGGCATCATACCTGATACAACTGCAAATTCGGATTTTTCTCGCATTGCCTTAACAATCCTGCCATAATCCCTTTGACCGAATATTATTCCCCTCTTCATGAGGACTGGTGGATCATCCACTTCAGGTAAAAGGTCTGCAAATGGCTTAATTCCGAACTGTTCAATGAGATTTTCGTAGTCTAAAACAGCTGAACTCCATGGGTCTATCACTAAATCACCTTAAATTTACTAGTAAAAAATTTAATTTTTTTATATATTTACCATGCCTTAAAATACAATTAAACAATTCCAGGCCTGGTCCATTCAACATTGTAGTAAGTTATATCGTTTTCATCATCCACCACAGCAAACAACAATTTTTTGTTCACACCATGTGCAACCCTCACATAACTGGAAAGATCAGACATCATGAATTCACTGTTTTCGCTCGCCACTTTAACAAGGTAGTTTGAATGGCCATCCCCTGGAGATTTTCCACGATCGTACAATCTGAATTCAGATCCATATTTGAATCCAGTTTTCACTATGTAACCCCTGTTACGCAAGTCCCTGTACACTATGTAATTTGAAAATGCACTGGTTTTCCTTATGAATCCGAACATCTCGTCGATGGAAATTTCTTCACCATCATCTTCAACCTCTAATTTTCCCTTTTCCATTAGATAAAGAGCTTCTACAAATGAAAGTTGAAGTCCATCCTCTGATGAATTTCCAAAATGGCTTTTTTCGTGGATCTTTGCGGTATTTCCGTTTTTAACTATTACGATGTCACCAGATAATTCTGCATTCATATATACCACACTTGATTTTGAATATTTATAATATTAATTTCATGAAAGTATTCTATGGTAGCATGTCTCCTTTTGAGATCGTCTTCTTTTTTACCTAAACGTGCCATAAATTCAGCTATGAGTCCATCTAAAAACAGATGTGTTGTGTCTTCAAACAGGGTTCCCATTGGTGTCAGATCATCATATTCTCCTTTGAGAACTGCTGAAGTGTAATGTTTCCACGGTGCCTTAGTTTTACTTTCAATTTTCACACAAACATCAAGATAGTTTCCAAGGGTGGAAGAGGGATTGGCTGTTATACCTATCACAGATGCTTCTGACTCAGCAGCAGTTCCAGCTGCGAGAGTAACAGTTCTAGTTTCACCAGAACCTGATATGGCTATTAAACAATCATTTTTATTGATAGCAGGGGTTGTTACATCTCCAACTACATATACAACAAATCCTAAATGCATCAATCTCATTGCAAATGCTTTACCAATTAATTCTGATCTGCCACTGCCCACTATGAACACAGATTTAGCATTCTGGATGGTGTTGATCATCTTGTCAACCTGGACTCCATCAATCTTATCTATGACTGTTAGGGCATGGTTTGTTATGTTTTCCACAGTTTTTTTAATATGTTCCATTCATAGACCTTCAATCGTTTGTATTATATGCTGGTTAATTTTTCTTTATCTAAAGATTGCTTATTCTTATTCCAGCGTTTTTAATTTTGTTTCGAATATTTAAATTAATGAGTAGTGGAGTCAGCTTCTCTACGATCCTGGCATTTTCAAGTGCTCCACATTCGATGGATTTAACACCGGAAATTTTCTCGGCAAGTTCCATAACAATCAAATTTGCTTCATGGTCATCGCCTGAAACAAGACAGTCACATTCAACATCTTCATCAACACTTGTTAAACTAGATGCACTGATATTACAAAATGCAGAAACTACAACAGCCTTATCACCAAGGAATTCAGCCGATCTTTCCGCTGCAGATCCCTCCCAGAGGTCTACATACCTTGTTGGTTTACCACCTAAACATCCTTCAAGTGGTGATGTTGCATCAACAAATATTTCACCATTTAAATTGTCCTTTATGGATTTCAATGTTACCATTTGTGCTTGAAGTGGAACAGTTAAAATAATGATATCTCCGTTTGAAGCCGCATCCTGGTTGGTCATGGCTGTTAGATTTGGAAGATCTGCACCACCTAAGATGTCCTTCATAAGATCCGCGGCTGTTTCGGCCTTTTTAATATCTCTTGATCCCACTATCACATCTTCCCCTGCCTTCACAAATCTCAATGCAAGTCCCAGTCCTTGATCTCCTGTACCGCCAATTATAGCTATTTTCAAATTAAACAACCCCTTCATAAATTTTTATTCTATTAACATCCTTATTTCATCTGATAACATGGTATATTTTCAACAATATATAAAAAATAGGATTTGATTTCGTGGATAGGATACAAAATTAATGGATCCTAAAATGAAGATCCTCATAGCATGTTGTTACAGCTTCAACTCATTTTTGATATAATCCAAACTTTCTGTGACTGCAACGGGATCCTTCACTTCAACAACTAATATACCATCATAATGCATAGATTTTAACTCTTTAAATAAGGATTCAAAGTCTATGTCTGCACTTCCGATTGCATTGTGGCTGTCGTAGCTTCCATCGTTGTCTGATAGATGGATATGTTTAATTCTTGGTGAACTCAACATTTCCTCCACAGAAAAGTTCATGTTGTATGCATGCCCAACATCTAAAGTTATATGGGAATCTAACTCCTCTGCTACATTGTGGACTTCGTTTAGATCCTTTAAAAGAAGCTCATCAAAATCTGGCATATTTTCGATACACATCATGATCCCACTATCATCTGCATAGTTTGAACATTCCCTCAATGATTCCAAACTATGCTCCTTGATCCTTTCAATGAATTTTTTTCCAAGGATTGGAACCTGGCCTGGATGTACCACAACAAGCTCACTTCCAATTGATACTGCAGTATCTATTGAATTTTTGATCTGTGACACAGATGATGTTCTCATATTATCGTTGTAGCTTGCTATGTTAACATCTGACAAAGGTGAATGAATGCTGATCTTGATGTTGTAAGATTCTACAACATCGCTGTCAATATTGTTGTATGGATATTCATTCATTATTTCGCAGTATTCCACATTCCTCTCTTCTAAACATGTTAACACAGATTCCATGGGTGCAGGGGAAAGTGCCAATGTAGATACTCCTAGTTTCATGTCAATCATTGCTCCTTGGATACAGTTTTATTCTTGTCTGATCCTGGCGTATATGGGTACGTTCTTTTTCATTGCATTGACTATTATTGTTGCCAGTTCAATGTCCTGTTTGATCTTTATATTACCCTTCTTGCCCACAGTGGCTGTGAATAAGTAGTCATCATCAACCAGAATATCGAATGGAGTGCCAACAACATTCTTCTTAAAATTTAAAACTACGTAGTTGCCTGAAATTTCTGTGTCGACTTTGAAGCTGTTTTCCATTTTTTTGATTTCTTTAACTTCGAGAGCTTCCACTCCAATACTTATTCCAATTTTCTTTTCAACTTCGTCTATGGTTTTTCCCTTTTTACCAATGAGTTTAGGAATGTTATCTTCGTTGATGCGTACGGTTGCACGTTTATCCGATTTCATGCTCACTTCTACCGTTGCATCAGGGATTCTTCTCTTGATCTCCTTAACTATTTCTTTTTCAGCAATTTTTTGTACTGGTGTTTTTTCGTAGTTTTCAACACCCACATCCATGACTATTGTCTGTTCACCATAGGTGTATACTTCATGTACCAGATCACCTGTTTCAAAGTCAGTAATTTCAATCACTGGTCTTGAAAGGTCTGCTTCCAACATACCTGTTGGAACCTTAACAGTCAGCTTAACATCATAGATAGCAGCTACTTCACCGTTGTTTATGAAGATAGTTGTATCAACAATTGAGGGTATCATTCCAAGCTCTACACGACCAATTATTCTTTGAATAGCATCTATTGGTCTTGTTGCATGAACGACTCCAATCATGCCCACACCAGCAAGTCTCATATCTGCAAATATCCTGAAATCTTTGGTTTTTCTGAGTTCGTCGTATATGGTGTAGTCAGGTCTGACCAGTAGAAGAATATCAGCAGTTTTTCCCATGTCCTTTTCAAGGGGTGCGTACTGTGTAATTTCATCCCCAACCTGAAGATCACGTGGAGATTCCATGGTTTTAACAATTGCTCCCATATCTGTACTGTAAAATTCTGCAACTGCCTGGGCAAACGTTGTTTTACCAGCTCCAGGAGATCCTGCTATTAAAATTCCCTTGGCACTGGTTTTTAATCTGTCGACCAGTTTTTCTGGAAGCTTATAATCCTCCATGGATACTTTGGTAATGGGTCTTACAACGGTAATTTCAACTCCGTCTGAAAATGGAGGTCTGGCTATTGAAATTCTGTACTCCCTGAACTGTACAACTGTAGCACCTTCCCTTTCAATCTCTATAAAACTTTTAAAATCACTTTTGGCCATTTCAGTTATTTCTCTGGCCATTTTCTCGAGTTCCAATCTCTTAAGTGGTTTTGAACCAATTTTAACAAGATTAATATTTCCAGGGCTGCCTTTTTTGGCCATTGGAACTACATTTTCCTTAAGATGAATAGACATGGTGTCTTCATCAAAGTATTTGGCTATTATCAACTCTTTGTAGCCTATCATTTCCGGTTTAAGGTAGATGGCCTCCAATCCTTGAGCTTCGGCAACTTCCCTCTGTACCTTGTCGCTGGTTATTAATGTGGCGTCGTTTTCACTGGCTGTATCCCTGATCATCGCATCAATTTCCCCACCCTTAGCAAGAGCTATTTCATCGGGGTTGGGTCTTCTGCCAACGTAGTTCAACTTAATTTTTCCTTCTCCACATAATTTCTGCAATTCTTTGAGTTCACCTAAACCATTAAAAGCAGAGTCTCG
>WASR01000140.1:0-5454 GCA_009712615.1 Methanobacterium sp.
AACTCGGAGAAATAGGCACAGCCATCGAAGAAACAATCACAAAAAACGGACTGAATCCAGTTTCAAACTTAACTGGTCACGGAATGGATCAATACATTCTTCACTCAGGCATATCTGTGCCCAACATAAAGGAAGCCAATGATCATAAGATAGAAGAGGGCGATGTGTTAGCAATAGAACCCTTCGTCACCAACGGAGTTGGGTGGGTGGGAGATCTGCCGGAAGTCCATATCTTCAGATTTTTGAGAGATCGTCCCATGCGTATGGTTCAAGCTAAAAAGCTTCTTCACAGTATTGCAATGGACTTTAGAAATCTTCCATTTTGTCAGAGATGGCTTACAAATGAGAACAATGAAAAACATATAAATATGGCCATGAGACAGCTCATCAATTCAAGGGCAATTTACCCATACCATGTTCTCAAAGAAAAAAGCGATGCACGGGTGGCTCAAGCAGAACACACCGTAATAGTAGAAGAAGACGGATGTAAAGTCATAACATTATAATCAACACATCTATTTTATCTTTTTCAGTATCAGTAATATAAAAGTAAATATGGATACAGAAATATCTTTACCCAATTTCACAGGATTGATCCAGTGTTTATTTTGTCATTTTTGTTTTATAAAAATTAATTCAGTGGTTTTATGATCGAAGCGTATGAAAAGTCAGGAAAAATAGTATCAAAAGTTAGAAAGATGGCTGTAGATTACATCGAAGCCGATATGAAAATATTAGAACTCGTAAACTTCGTTGAATCAAACATAATAGAAATGGGAGCAAAACCAGCATTTCCATGTAACATATCAATAAACGAGATCACAGCCCACTACACCGCCCCACCAGGAGACGAATCCATCATAAAAGATGGAGACCTGGTAAAAATAGACCTAGGAGCCCATGTAGACGGATACATAGCAGACTCAGCAATAACAGTACTAGTAGGAGACAGCGACAAAGTTCTAAACGAAGAAGAAAAAGAACTAAACCTAAAAATGATACAAACCGCACAAGACGCCCTACAGAGTGCAATAAACACCATAAAAGCAGGAGTAGAACTCGGAGAAATAGGCACAGCCATCGAAGAAACAATCACAAAAAACGGACTGAACACCATTCCAAGTCTCGCGGGTCATGAAGTGGATCAATATGTGCTCCACTCAGGCATATCTGTGCCCAACATAAAGGAAGAAAATCATCATAAAATTGAAGAAGGTGATGTTTTGGCAATAGAACCATTTGTAACCAATGGATCAGGACTTTTGAAAGATGTGAATGAAACCAATATTTTCAAATTTTTGAAAGATCGGCCAATGCGTATGGTTCAAGCTAAAAAACTTCTTCATAACATAGTAAGTGACTATGGAAGTCTTGAATTTTGTCAGAGATGGTTAATAAACGAGAACAACAAGAACCATATTAACATGGCCATGAGACAGCTCATAAACTCCGGAGCAATTTATGCATACCATGTTCTTAAAGAAAAAAGCAACGCAAGGGTGGCTCAAGCAGAACACACTGTAATAGTAGAAGAAGACGGATGTAAAGTCATTACATTATAATACTAATTTTTAAAATCATTATTCTTTTATTTAGATCTAAAAAAATAAAATATGAAGTACAGAAATTAATCTGTACTTAATTTATTGTTTCCCTTAGACATTTGCGAGAGGATCTTCCTTTTCGCTGCTTGCCTTGAATGGAACAGGTAGACCCATATCTTTTCGTCTGTCAATCTCCTTCATCGCTTTCTCTTTCTTCTGAGTTGCGAGTTTTGTGAGCATTTCAAGACCGAATTTGCCTGTGTCCACTGCTTTGGTTTCTATTACACCAGCTTCTACAGCTGCTTTGAAGATTGTTTCTCCAGCATCTGTTCTGGTGAATACAGTTGACCAACCGTCTGGTGATCCTACTGAACCTGTTGCTACGTCTGATAATTCAGCAACGTAGTCGAGACATACTTTACATCCACTCTGTTCGTAACCATGGGTTTCTTTGAGTGGGATTGAAAGAACATCATCTGCGGTGTACACCCAGAATTTACCCTTTCCAATGTCCATTTTTTCTACTAGCTCTGGGCTAACTCCCATTTTCTCAGATATGAATGTCTGAAGTGATGCGAATGGGAAGTTCTCCATACAGAATATACCTGTTAATAGAGCTATTTTATCTGCGAGGAATCTCACACCAAATGGATAAGACTGCATTTTTCTGATACCCATGGTTTGACATGGGATTGCGACGGTACCTACTTTTTCAAGTCCGTACTGCCTTACAGCTTTTTTGAGCATTAATACGTTTGGTGAGAAAGTGTATTTAGTTCCTGCTGCTGCTAATATTTCATCAGCTGTTTGAGCGACCATAGGTTCTGGTTTCCAGAAGTCCTTTCCTGGTCCTGCAACAACTGCACCATCTATGAGTTTTTCCTCGAGGGCATAGCAGAATAGAGCAGAAACAATTCCTCCGTCCTGTGCGATCTTCTGAATAGCTTTATCAGTTGATCTTGCAGTAACAACTTCTTTGTATGTTCCTAATACCATTTTCTCGTCCTCCTATAACCCTAGATCCTGATTAATCCTATCTGCTGGCCACCAGCTTCTAGGACACTGGACATAGCAGATACCACATTTCACGCATCTTGCGCTGGTGAGCTCTGGTCTACCATCGGTCATGGTTAATGCTCTGGTCTGACAGGCCATAGCACATGTTCCACATCCTATACATAGAGCCTGGTTTACAACCTTGTACTGAAGGTCGCATCCACATGCTTCTGTGTAACCAGCTAAATCTATCATTGGTTGTAGATAATCCATATCACCGTTAATTACAGCAACAACTGTTTTTGCAATTATTTCTGGTGATGGAGGGCATCCTGGTATTGCACAGTCTACCTTCACAAGGTCAGCTATAGGCACGAAAGATTCGTGATCTGGGCGAGCCTGCTGTCCGCCTCTGGAATAACGAGTGAAACATCCTGTTGCTGCACAGGAACCGAAAGCTACTACTAATCCAGCTTTTTCCCTTGCTTCTTTAAGTTCTTTTACACTGTGTTCATCTTGTAGACATACAGAACCTTCAACTAATACTAGGTCCATTTCTGGCATTTCCCATACATCTGCCAGTGTTTGTCCATAAACTATATCCACCATGTTGGTGAGTAATTCGGCTAAAATGTCGTAGTTTTCACTGAGCGACATTATGTCACCGGTACATCCTGATAAGTGGACGTAACCAATTCTTGGTTTTGCTTTTTCTTCAGCCACTTTTTCAACCTCCTCTTTTGGAACTTCCTTTGGTTTTGCCCCTATCCCTAAAAATTGTTTAATTCTGGCTAACATAGGCTAAACCTCTATTTCTTTTAAAATTATTTCGATGGCCTTTGGAATTGCATTTTCCACACTTTCTGTTAAACCCAATTCTATGTTGGGGGCAGAGACCGATTCTGGTTGGACTCCAATTACCATAACTTCACATACTTTGCTAAGATCGTGCAACGGTTGGTTTACTGGCCAAGAATGCATATTTTCATATGCACCTTTAGGGAGTTCTTCTACATCAAAAACCCTGAGTGTTCCTGGTTCTGCACCGAAATCAACGATGTCCACAACTATCATTTTTTTCCATGTTTCATGGGGTAAGGAAAATACGAAATGTGGGCCTCCTGTTCCGGCATCTATAGTCATTGTGTTGTCAGGAAGCGGTTTTTCTTCAGAAAGCTTATCTATAGCTTCTATAACTGCAGGACCAAATCCATCGTCCTTAAACAGTATGTTACCGCACCCAACAATTAATATCTCTGCTTCGTATGGCATTTTAATTCCCTTTAAATCCTGACCATTTCGTTTTTAATGACACTCTGGTCATCATCATCCACTACTATTACGTGAGTAGCACATGAGAGACATGGGTCGTATGCTCTAATAACGTGAGGTCCGAATTCGTGGTGGAAGCCTTCTGTTGCAGGTCCCATGGTTGGTATGTTCCAGGTTGTTGGAACTAAACAGCTGTAGAACTGAGTTTTACCATCTGCTATCTGGGCCATGTGAACATCCATTCCTCTTGGTCCTTCGATAGCACCAATACCTAGTTTGTTGGTACCAGTGACATCGTAATCAGCCATTACTGGTGCAGATGTATCTAGTTCAGCGAGTAAATCCACAATTTTGGATACGTTGGTTTTCATTTCCATAGCTCTTGCTATGTGCTGTGCAACAACACCCTTTTCATTGTAACTACCGAATACTGCTGCTCTAGCCCTTGGGCCTACTTCTACATTTCTACCATCGTATAATGGTATGGTGGAGCATGCTCTTTTACCTACTTCAGGGTCATCGTACCATGTTTCAGGCATGATTTCTGTGAACCTGTCTAAATCGAATTTGGTTCTGTCACCGTAGAGAGGATGGGTTGCTAAAGTTGGTACATTTACCACACCTAATCCGTCTGGTAAGTCTTTATCAGCAATTAAACCAATCATAAGTTCTACATGTGCGTCAATTTTTGGTATGAGTGCTTTGGTTCTAGCGTATAACCTTTTTCTTGCGGTTTCACTTATGTTACTAGCCATTCCACCGATTCTTACATCGGATGGGTGAATTCCTTCTCCTGCAACCATATCAACTACGTACTGACATGTTTTCCTTATTTCGGAAACAGAGTTTATGGCTGTTGCCATTAAGTTTTCAGGTACAAAGTCAGTTGCAATCAAGAAGTGGTGTATTGCATGGCTGTTAACTGTGTGAGCTGCAAGTGTCATTTCCCTTAACTGTCTTGCTGCTTTTGGTATTTCAATACCTAAAGAGTCGTCTATAGCTTCTACTGATGCTAGGGTATGAGGTATTGGACAAACACCACAGATTCTCTGTACTATGACAGGTGCTGTTTCTGGTACTTTTCCAGTTACTATTTTCTCAAGACCTCTAACAGGAGTAATACTAAAGTATCGCCCCTTAGTTACGATTCCTTCATCATCGACGTCCATGACCAATTCTGCATGGCCCTCTTGCCGTGATGTTGGCGATATAACTATTTTTTCGCTCAAATGTATCACCTCTTGTTTTTAAATAATCTTTTGAACATCAATATTTCTCTTGATAATATATTATATTATAACCTTTTCTTTGAAGAGTAAAGTGCAAAATTTATATACAATGAGGAACTAATCTACAATTTCCTTATTGAAGATGTGAATTGGTGTGAAATTAAATGATATTATAGTTATTGATTTTTGATTGACTATAATTATACGATTTTAAGTTCAGAACAATATTAGCTGCAATAGGTATAAATCCAAATAAGACAATATAATATATTAATAAATTGAAATCTGAGTTTTATCAGTAAAAAGAGTTGAAGACTGATGTTAGATAAAAAAATATTGATATCAATTGTTATTGTACTTGTAATTGGTGTTGCAGCAGCGAGTTACCAGGCAACTACTAAAACTCCTGGAAT
>WASR01000140.1:5464-6729 GCA_009712615.1 Methanobacterium sp.
ATTTGGCAGTCTAGTGTAGCAGACCAACAGCTGCCCACAGAACAAGGATCCGTAGGATCAGATGGTTCATCTGCACTCACATCCACTGGATCTTCTGGAAGTGTGCAGTCAAGTTCACAAAGTTCCTCAAGTTCAGGTCAAAGTGAATCGAGTGGGAGTGGGTTGATTACAGCTGCAAAGGCAAAAACTATAGCACAAGGAAATATTCAAGATTCACAGGCAACAGCAGGAACTCCTGAATCACAGACAATAGATGGTAAACTAGTTTACAACGTTCCAATCATGAGCGGTGCCAATCAAGTAGGTTACTTCATTATTGATGCACAAACAGGTAAGATAATTGAGGGTGCTGGAGGTGCTCCAAATGGTTGAGATGATCGAAACTAAATCTGAATGTTGTAAAATTATATCTGAAGATGTGAAGGATGCCGTTGTAATTGAAGGATCACCTGAGTTTGGATTAATTGGTAACATCCTTGGATGGTTACTTGTTGAAGAACTTGGAATGAAACAAATTGGTTACATAGATTCAAAGGACTTTCCACCGCTTGCAGTACTTTATAAAGGAGTGGCAATTCATCCATTCAGGATCTACAGTTCCGAGGGGATAGTACTTTTCCTGTCTGATTTCATTGTACCACCAGAAGTTTCCTATGATATGTCAACTGCAATAGTTGATTGGATGGAACGAAACAACAGTAAAGAATTTATAACATTTAATAGTATGGTAGTAATGGAGAAGAGTGACTCTGTTGCAGCAGCAGCAAATTCACAAGATGCTCTCAAAAGGCTTGGAGATCTGGAAGTTCCAATCTTACCCTTTGGTAACATCAACGGAATATCCGGTTCTTTATTAACAAAAACAGCCACTAAAAACATTCCAGGTTCATGCCTGTTTGCTGAAGTACTGAATCAGTACCCAGATCCTAGGGCAGCTGCAAGTTTAGTGAATGTTTTAAATAGGATGTTAGATATACAAGTCAATGCGGAACCACTCATAAAAGAGGCAGAGCAAATAGAGGAAAGACTCAAAGAATTAGCAAAACGCGTTCCAAATGAGCCAGAATCTCCAATTTACAGTTAATTAATAATGGGCCCGTAGCCTAGTTGGATAGGGCGTCGGACTTCTAATCCGAAGGTCCCGGGTTCAAATCCCGGCGGGTCCGTTGTAACTTCTTTTTAGAAGTATAGTAACTGCCATATGAGGGTTCTGTAAATTTAATATGCATTCATGGGCCCGTAGCCTAGTCTGGATAGGGCATCAG
>WASR01000140.1:6739-8085 GCA_009712615.1 Methanobacterium sp.
TTAAAAAAAAGATGGGGTTGATTAAATCAACTCTTATCTTCAGGTACAACCTTCTTTGATTCAGATTCTATTCTGACTTGTGAACCAATTACTCCACCTACAACTGCCACAATTATGTAGAGTGCACATGACATTAACAGTCCTGAGGCAATGAGTCCTAAATAAGCACCATATCCATAAAGGGTGTAGGTAATTACCAGTATGAGAGCAACTATAAGGGCTCCGATTACTCCGAACAGTGCCCCATTTATGGCTCCTGTCTTGTAATTTTCTCCAACCATAAATCCTACCATTATTCCTATGGCTAGAAATGTGGCAATTGTAGCATCCAAGGTTGAAAGTATATTTGTAACTACATAAAATGCAATTACTGTGATTAACCCTATAATAAGGGGTTTTCTTTTGATCATTTCCTTAACCATATTATCACTCCAATTTAATTTTATTATTACCCAATATTATTGACCATCACAATTAAACCTATACCAGAGTTTATCCCAATTTTAACCAAGATCATAATTACCTAAAAATTCTTTAAATATTAAGAATGCAATGAAAGAATAGTCCCAAACTTTGTGGGAAAAATTTGTTTTGGAGAAATAATATGAAATTAAAGTTAAAGGGTGTTCAAGAAACACTGCTCATTCCGCTGTGGTCAAAAGCTATGGAAATTGATCAACCTAATCCCATAGTGAAGGATCTTAAGGCTGTTGAAATTGTTAAAAGTTTAGATTACAATTTTCCTAATTTGGATAAAGAATGGGCAACACAGTTAACTGTAGTAATTAGAACTGAGTTGATTGATAAGGATGTAGAAATATTTATGACTGAACATAAAGATGGGGCAGTGATAAATCTAGGATGTGGACTGGATACACGTTATTCCAGGCTTGATAACGTCAACTTCTTATGGTTTGATTTGGATCTTCCCAGCACTATCGAACTAAGAAGAAATTTTTTTGATGAAACAGACAATTACCACATGATAGACAAGTCAGTTTTTGATTACAGCTGGTTCAATGAAATTCCTGAAGATGTGCCTTTACTGATAATTGTAGAGGGATTACTCATGTACTTCTCAGAGGAAGAAGTTTCAGAAATTCTTAGGGTCATTGCAGAGAAATTTTCCGGAGCGGAAATGCTTATTGAAACAATTCCATATTCACTGGTCAAACAAAGTCAAAATTCTAATCTGGTAGAAAAACAATACAATATACAGGCCAATTTCTTATGGGGCATTAACAAGGGAAGTGAAATTGAGAAATTAAATCCTAAAATTGAATATATCGAAGACTGGCATTACTTCGATTATCACAGAGATAGATGGAAAATTATCAGGTGGTTGT
>WASR01000191.1 GCA_009712615.1 Methanobacterium sp.
GATGTAAAACTACTTATCGAAGTACTTGAAAAAAAAATAGATTTCACCGTAGTTCTTTAATAACAGATTTACAGATTCCCACATTAACACAGTATAGATCCAGTTTATTCAAATGACCCATGAATACTGTACAAACTCCTCTTTTATTATGTCACAATCACAACTACTTTATTGTATGGTGAAGGGTATGTGACATAAAACATGGGCATGATCAGAATATCATACAAACTAAACAGCCCATCTATACTGGGATTCAGATCTTGTTATGTTCGTGAAAATTTATTTGTTGTACTTCTGGAAAATGAATTTATTCAATTTTAATATGTTTAACTGCCTGGTTAAATCCTTGGATCATGTTGTCGTATTTAAAATGGGTTTCTATAAGTTCTTTAGATGCCAGTCCCATCTTCTTTATGAGTTCGGGATCAGACAGCACTGTTAAAATTGCAGTTTTCAATGCATCTGAATTTCTCTCGGGTACTACGTAACCATTTTCTCCATCCTTTATCATGAAGGTGGTTCCAACAGCATCACTTGTTATTACAGGTTTAGAAAAGTACATGGCCTCATTAACTACCAGTGGACATGCATCTGCAAAGTAGGTTGTGATGGAGGGCAGTACAAAGAGATCTGCAACCATGTAGTAGGCTCCGAGTTTTGAGTTATCGATATTCCCGGTGAATATAACCTTACCATCCATACCGAGCTCACTTGTTAACGATTCCAGTGCATGTTTCTCAGGACCCTCACCAACAATTAGGAGCACGGCATCGTCAAGATTCTCTGTCACACCTTTAAAACCCTTAATAAGATAATCCACACCTTTGAGATCTATGAGTCGTCCAACATACAGTGCAACTTTACTGTTTTCAAGACCGAGTTCTTCCTGTATCTGATCCCTGTTTTTTGCATCGTTTTCTGTGGCTTCAATATTGCTTACGTTGGGCATTATGAACACATTTTCAGGTTTGACACCAAGTTTGGTGAAAAATTCCCTGTGCTTAATTCCTGGAACCAGCACAGCATCGACATTTCTACCAATAAAACCTGCAAACCTCTTAACCATAGATCTCTTGAGGGATTTGACGTTCCAATCCCAGTCTTCCCTCCAGAGAATGAACGGTTTCCTCCTAACTTTAACCACAGCAAAGTAAACCAGGGTTTCAATGAGATCCGTCAGTGTATCCCAGCTACCGCCCACAAAAACATCATAATCTCCCATGGTGGCCTTCATGGCTCCAAGAGAAAGTCCATGATAGTTTTTGACTACTGTGTAATCCACACCATCCAGCCCTTCTATTTCACGTGAGAGTTCGGTGTCGTAGGTTTTGTTGTAACTGTCCACATTGGTGAACAAAAATTTTATGGGATAAATCTCGCTTAACTTCCTAAAAAAAGGTTTCCTGTACCACATTGCAGTGTGGTGAACCATCAATATTTTAGTATCAGATGGACTACCCATGTCAGATCGAGCGGCCGGTTTCAGGTCCATATCTGACTGACTCCACTGTTGTAAATGACGTCTTTACGCTGTAAAATGTACTCGTAGATACTCATGTCAGTTATCTGGATGTCATCGTAGATCTGAAGCACTTCATTTTTGTTGATGTTGAGGCTTCCCATGTAGATGTATCCTGATTGGGATGGAATTGTTTGATTCCACTGGAAGAAACTGGTATTTAAATTGGCTTCTCTAAAATTTGCAAGGCCAAATCTGCTGGTTTCCCTCATGTCCCCATATATTGGAAGACCATCAATTCTGTTGTTTTGAAGCCATGTCACACCTGCGAGTTCACTTCCATTCACAAACACTTCGCCCCGTACTGTTCCATTTGAATCATAGGTAGCAGAATAGGGCATACCAGTGAAATGATACTGTAAATAGCTGGCACAGCTAAACAGAGATATCAAAAGGAAGAGTATGATCACTATATCCCATTTTGGTCTGTGTATGAACTTGGCCATGGCAATGCAACCAATAATGAAAACCGGGGCAAGGAATATTAGAACCTGGAAGAACAATCTGGCAGGGTCGTATGCTAGGGATATGTATGGCAATACAATGAACATCACAAGTAAAAGAAGTGAAATTACCACTCCAATTATAAATTCGGTTCCCAATTTTTCTTTGTAGTGCCTTAACCTCCTCACAATTTCTATCAGACCTATGAGTATGGTTCCGAATATCAAGTCGTGTGCAATGACACTCAGGGTGTTTGGTAAACTTTTAAGCTTGATTCCAAGCACACCAAGCACAAAATCTCCCTTACTCGTTGCAAAACTCGAGCCACTGCTTGGTGCAGTTGAAGCAGCTATGGTTGTTTGAACAGCCTGGGTACCTGCACTCAGCTGTATATGGGCATAGAGAAGGTACCATATACCAATGAAAACCAGTGTTATCAGGATGATATCAAAATTCTCGTAACTCATCTTGCGGTCATGGTACAAACTCCTTAAAAGTGGTAAGAGTAGTAGGGGTACTGTTAGTGCAAATGCAACGTAGGCTGTGCTGTAATGTGAAACAATGAGTGAGAACATCAGTATCAAAAACAAAACCTTCTTCTGGGTTTTAGTGAAATCAGTGCTTAAAATGACCATAAATGCCAAAAAGAAGAATAAGATTGCTATTTCCTGTCTTATAGCGCCCAGGAAGTTGAAGAAAAATATTTGGAACACGAAGAGGAGGGAGGCAAAAAATGCATATCTCCTGTTCAAATACTTGTTTGCAACTATGTAAAGTATGAGTGGTGTTACAGATGCTATAAATGCATTGTAGAGCTTGAAAACATATTCAGGATCTAATCCTGAAAGCACCTGATAAACAGCTGGAAGTATGTTGAGACTCAAACATGCATTGTATGGATTGTAAAAGTCCATTATGTTCCAGTGATTGTTGGTGATGGTTAAAAAGAAACAATAATATTCACTGTTTATATCCCTTCCCATGATATGTGAACTTGTTAAACCGTACATCAAAAGAATTCCAAGTCCAATGGACCATAAAGCCACAGGATAGGTAGATTTAGAAACATGTTTTCTGAACACGGCCAGAACAACCATGTAAACCGGTATGAGCAGAAGCATTAACAAGAGAACAGAGTTGTTTTCAAAGTTATTCATGAGGTAGGTGCCTATCACAGCCATAACAGGGAAGAACAGGGGTGCTATCATGAGTGCAGTGGATTTACCATCGAAGTCCAGATCTATATTTAGGAAATTACCAAGCACAAAATCGTCTTTATTTCTTTTGTAGGCTATAACTCCCAGCACCACAATGAGGATGTTGTATAAAACCAGTAAAGGCAACAGGGAAAGTGGTTTTAATATCAGGGGGTAGAGGGTGTTTAGTGCCAGGCCTGAAAATATGATGACTGATATGCTCAAACCCACACTTAAAACAAGTTTCTTTAAAAATTCAAGCTCATTTAGCCTCATTATATGCACTATTAAAAGGCCTGGAATGATTGTGAGTGTTAAAAAAACAGTTAATTCCCTTAGGTATGGAATGTTTAGGACAACCATGAGGTCTGTTAGTAAGAGCAGCGCAAACAGGGTTAATATCCAGTTTTTCATCCCGAAATTCTTCAGTGTATCCATCATGATAATGTTTCTCCAGAAAATCTATGTTAAAATGGGAGTTGTTAAATATCCCTTAAAATGTATTAAAATTAAATTTTATGCTGTTACAGTTTGTTGATTTAAGTTAATTTTATACTAATTCATAATAAACCTTTTCCATCTTCCGGGCAATACCCTTCCAGGTGTAACTGGCTTTTACAAGGTTGCGGCCATTAACACCCATAGTGGTTCGAAGTCCATGGTCGCTGAGGAGTTTAGTTATGGCTTCAGCAAGTTCATGAGAGCTTTTTGGGGCCACGCTGAGTCCTGCCTTTTTTTCTTTAAGATCAGCAGATACTCCTACAATATCTGTTGTAATTACAGGAGTTTCACATGCAAGAGCTTCGAGGGCCACTATTCCAAAGCCCTCCTGAAGTGATGAAATTGAAGGGAGCACAAATACATCTGCCTGACTGTAGTACATGGCCATGGATTCATCTGGAATAAAACCATGGAACTCCACATTATCCTTTAAACCCATGGATTCTGCCTTTTGAATGTAATGATCCATGAGAACACCCTTACCGCCAACAATGAGTTTAACATCAGCTACAGACTTTTTAACAATTTTTAAAGCTTCCAATAGATAGTCAAGCCCTTTATATCCATGGAATTCATCGAGTAGACTCAAGAAGAACAGTGTATTTTGTTTCTTCTCCACGTCTATGGGTTTGAACTTATCAACATCAACACCGTTGGGTATCACTTCTACCTTGTTTTCGTAGTCTGAAAGGTAGGGGGAGTAGTTTAAATAGTTGGGTTGTGTGATTATAATCCTATCAGCACGGGTTAAAAGTTTTTTAAGGGCTGTTTTATTGTAAAAATTTGCTATGTGATTGGCAAATCCACTTCCTATTATGTCGTTGTGATAGGTCACAACCAGTGGTTTGTTCCTTCTATTGGCCGTGATCCTGCTCCAATCTGCACTCCATGGGGTGGGTATATGGGTGTGGATGAGGTCAAATTCTTCATGTCTTAATTTAAACGGCAGATCAGGAGTGATGTTGGTATTGGCTACCTTAAAAATGTAGTTGAGTCTTGCTACTTCCACTCCATCAACGTTCTGCTCTGCTTCAACCTTGGGTTCGTTTGCACAAACCACCTTAACATTGTGCCCCAAATTTACAAGTTCCTTGGAAAGGTAGTAAACGTAGTTTTCAACCCCTCCTATGAAGGGATAAAATCGCACGGGTGTTTGAACTATCCTCATTTTTAAATCACTCTCAATAATTTATGAATCAAATCTAGAAAAATCATATAATAACGGATCATACACAGGGTAACAGTTTAATTTTCATAAACATCTTTAGTTACATCAACATTTGTCCGCAATTCAATTTATTTATTTAGGGTTTCGATGTACACTTGTTCCAGTTGGTCTACAATTCTATTCCAATCATAGTCTTTAGACATGGATATTGAGGTTTCAACCATATTTGCCCTGTTTTTAAGGGTTTTTACAATGGTTCTGGCCAGATCTTCAGGATCTGGTTTCGAAATGTATCCATTTTCTCCTTCCTCTACAAGGTCCTTTGCTGCATTCATAGGATAATCAACAACCACGACTGGAATTCCACAGGCATTTGCCTCAACAACCACCATTCCAAATCCTTCCCTTTCTGATGGGAGTACGAGTACGTTTGAGGATTTCATGACACTTATGAGTTCGTTGTAGCCCTCCATAAAACCTGCAAACTCCACAGTATTTGTGAGTTCAAGTTCTCTGCAAAGCCCTTCGAGTCTAGATTTTTCAGGTCCATCACCCACAACCATGCACTTAATATCTGGACATGTTTCCAATACTCTGGGCAGGGATCTGATCAAGAGATCGACCTTTTTTTCCTTAATGAGCCTACCTGCAAACAACAGATCAACACCGGTGTCTGCTGGCTTCACATCCAGGATCTGGTTTAGATCAATTCCATTGGGTACCACATTGGATTTATCATTTTTTTTTATTGCCTGAAGATCCCGCTCTGTTTTTTGGCTCACAGTTATAAATCTGTCAGTGAGAGCGAGCATGGACCTTTCAACCAGTTTCCCAAATATTCCTGGTTTTCCCAAGTACTCGTACCAGTAATCACCCCACACTTCATGGAGGGTTATGACCATTTTAGACCTTCCTGTGGCTTGATGAAATTTAGAAACAAAGCTTGAAAAGAATGGAAACCCCTGACAATCAACCACATCAAATTTTTCCCTCATTATGGGTTTTATAAGGTGCAGGCTGAAAAAAATAGCTTCCTTGATTGATCTTCGATCCTCACTGTAAAGGGGTTTGGGTTTGGAGACTCCATGGAGTTTAATACCCTCCATTTCAATATCCATAACCTTCCTTTCGTCCCACCACCAGGCAAGAGAGTACCAGTGAACCTCATGCCCCATGTTAACCAGCCTGGTTGAGAGCTCATAGATCCTACGTTCTGCACCTCCCTTAACCCAGGGATATGCAGCATCATAGACGAATGCTATTTTCATGGTTATACAACCTAAATTTTACGTTCCAACCCTATTCGTCTGTTTTGTAATCATTGGCGAGTAAGAGTAAGCTTAAAAACATTCCACTGAATATGGTCTGAATTCCGAGGATGGATAGTATGAGTGCCATCATTGCGTACTGCAACTGGTAAAGTGATCCATAGCCAACAACACTCCAGCTGTAGAGTACGTACAAACCTCCAACTATACCAACTGCAAGAAGTAAAAAGCCTATGAATAATTCTCTTCCAAGTGAATGGTAACTCATGATCTTTTCAATTATCCCTGAACTTTTGGAGTAACCATAGACACTTCCAAATGCACCGAAGTGCAACCAAGCTAGAACCATCTGATAACCTATGATAAGGAGTAAACTTCCTAGTATGAGGGTGTGAAGTCTTGATGCTCCTGCAGCTGCAACTGTGAGAGTCAGGAATATACCAACAGCAAGTGCCACAATTCCCGGTGCAAAGAGGAATGGTGTCGGGCGGTAAAGCATCATAAACCTTAAATGTCTCCAACCATCTGAAAATGAGCTTAATTTAGATTCTCCCTCTCGAGGATAGTACTCTATAGGTATCTCTGCAATTTTCACATTTTTCCTGGCGGCCTCTATCACCATTTCGGATGCGAATTCCATGCCCCCACTTTTGAGCTGGAGTTTTTCAGCGGTTTCCTTTCTTATTGCCCTCATTCCACAGTGAGCATCAGATATTCCTGCATGGAACAGGAAGTTTAGTATCCATGTTAAAAATGGGTTTCCAACATATTTGTGCAGTGCTGGCATGGCTCCAGTTTTAATATCTCCCTTGAGCCTGGAACCCATGACGAAATCTGCTTCTCCCTTGAGTATTGGCTGTATAAATTCGTAGGTCATTGGAAATGGATAGGTTCCATCAGCATCTCCCATAACTATGATGTCGCCCTTCGCTTCCTTAAAACCTGTGAGATAAGCATTTCCATATCCTCTTTTTGGACCCAGCACAACCCTTGCACCTGCTTCTCTTGCCTCATTGGCTGTGTTATCTGTTGAAGCATTGTCAACAACCACTATTTCTGTTTCAAGTCCGTTTTTTTCCAATTCTTCCACTGGAACAGATCTTACAGTTTTTCCAACAATTCCCTCTTCGTTGAGGGCTGGTATAACGATAGAAATTTTCATAGCATCACTTTTTATAGTACAATAATATTCAGTAGTTTTAAGAACTTGTGAAATTAAATTTTTCTTGAGGAATTCTTCTTTTCTGGTATATTTAAACTGTATCCTACTTTATGGTATACATTCTCATGTTTAAATCTTTAAAAGAAATATAACAGTTTCTAATATAGTCTGGAGGTATATAAGTTTATGTCAAGAAACTGTGTATCATGTCCTTTTCAAATCAAAGAACTAATTTTACAACTAGAAAACTGTGACAAACTTAAAAAATTCTAGCCCTGTAAAACATCAGGAAGTAAATGACGATGAGTACAATGGCAAAGACAACTGAAACGCCTATCATTCCCTTGTTGTTGCCAAATATTATTGGTATGGGTCCAATCATAATCACCCCTCCAGTCTGGACAGTTGTTTTGGAACTGTCAGAACCTGAGTTGGATTGATCTCCAGATGAGGATTGAACCACGGATCCAATGAATATCATTAAAATACCCACTAAAATCACACCAAAACCCGCTAAAATCAGTACATTTGAATTAACCATGTAAAATCACCTATAAACGATTACAAATACGAAACGCATCAAACATCGAACTACATCATAATTTTTTATTCCATAAACAACTTCATACCAAACAGAGTATGTCAACTTTAATTTTTCAATTTTTTTATAGTATTATTTTAAGATTAAAGCAGTTTTTCATAATTGAAAAAAATAGTGCAATGATTTATTTTTGATTCATTGCCCAAGGAACCCATACCAGCAC
>WASR01000043.1 GCA_009712615.1 Methanobacterium sp.
TTCCGGTGGGACCAGGGCTCGCCAGTTGTAGAGCGGTGTGAACGGGCCGTGCTCGCCGAATTTCTCGGCGTCTTCCTTCGTCTGGAACGACGGGCACCGCCACCAGTGTTTGTTGCGCAGCAACTTCTTGGTCTGCGCATATCCCCAGGCATGCAAGGCCAAGCCCTCCTCTAATGGCAAAGACGGCGAAGGGTCGAGGCGGCCTGCCAGCACAGGTCTTGGTACCTCTGAGTGAGACGGCGCGCCTGCTCGGCCGTCACAATAACCTGGTCATCGCCCACCGGCTGCGCCGTCGCGGCGCGGGCCAAGTCTTTGATCAGTCTTTCGATCGTCGTCATCACGCCGCTCCCTTCAGGCTCGATCAGCCGGCGTCGCCGCGGCGATGGCATCGCGGACCATGCTGATGGCCTGTTCCAGGCTTGCCCGGTCATCGTCTGCGAGGTCGTACTGATCCGCGATGTGTTCGAAAAGGCGGATGTTCATTGTCAAAGCGCGCAGCATCGGCGGCACGGCCTGGATGGCGGCGACGATCTCGCGCCTCTCGACTTCATCCAGGCCGGCCGCGCTGCAATCGGCAACGATGCGCCTGAGAGGCTGGCCGTCCGAGTGAATATGGCCAAAATCCTGGTAGACAGAATATGAGTAGGGTCCGGCCGGGTCATTGACCCATGTCTGAGCGGCAACGGTCGTATGTTGTTTCATGCTCGGCTTCTCCCATGAATTCCATGACCTTACGCTAATTCAATCCGCCCAAATCGTCAATAAATAGTTGGCGATATATATCTAATGTGTTTGGCAATTGTGCGATATGGTAATTGTCAATATCGTTAAGGCATGCAAAACCTCATGGACGAAATTGCCGCCATTGAAGCTCGTGCGAAGAAGTTGAACTTGCCGATGGCCTATGTTTGCAATTGGGCTGGCGTTCCGAATTCGACGTGGAGCAAATGGAAAAAGGGGCTGTTCGGCCCGACAAAGAAGAATTGGGACGCGATCACCGATGCGATCGCGGACCTTGAGCGCCGGCTGCGTCGGTGAATGAGCTTCGCGGTGCTGGGCTCGCTGCTCGTTTGTGTCCTTTACTCTTTCTGGCCGACGCCTGATAGAAAGGAAAAACTTTGACTCTCACGTATTTGCAGTGCGCCACACACCTTTTAGCCGCGATCTGGTCGGGTATCATGGGGTACGAGCGGCTGCAGGATAAAAAACGGTGGGGTGCCGTAGCATTTTGGATCAGCGGGAGTCTTTTGGGGCTCTATGCTTATCACGATCTATGGGGATGGCCGTTCGACGCATTTTGATAAATTTGCTCGCCGTCGGCATTTTTGTCTCTGCAGTTAGCCTGGGAATATCTGCCTCACTGACTAAGAAAGGAAATAACATGAAAGTAGAGACATTCAATTATATCAAACAAGGAATGGACAATAACGTCTCAAAGGGCACCCCAATCCAGATTGGCCTTAAAAATGGACAAACATTTTGTGGAATATTCGAATCATCGCCGTCGCATATCGGCGTATTTAATATTATGGTACCACGGAATGGCACCGAAGCAGCCCGCCTTTATTGGTTCGAATTGGAGGAAATTGCCAGTATTGGCTTTCCTCATATTTGAGCTATTCGGATTTTGTGGTTGTTACGCGGTAACGCGATCATAATAGGCGCTCTGTTCTTTTGCGGTCATCCCGGCAAGTAGATCACGCTCAGCGTTACGCAGTAACGTCTGAAGAACCTCAATTTGAGATATACCGCCATGAGCCGCCAAGCGGCGTAAAGTCATGGATGCTGAGAAAGGCACAATCATGGACAACCGCGTTCCATCACCTTCCCGCTGCCGGCGGCGATAGTCGGCTTGGCGCTCTGCATTCGATTTCGGCATGATGCTGCTCCCCGTTACATGGTAGCATGTCGTATACCTTTCGTTACCGCGTAACAATCATCAAATCCGTCTAACCGGAAAATTCAATCGCTTTTGACACGCATGCGCCAATTGTGTCCGGCGTCAAATTAGGAGCACTTGGTGGCCCAGCACACCATTCCGCTTACCGACGAGCAAGAGCGCACACTCGCTTTGGCGGCCCAGGCAACACATGCAAGCATCGTGGATTTCATTAAGCTGGCCGTCGGGGAATGCCATCGCGAGTGCCGATGAGGAATATTGGGGTCCGGTCCAGGCAATGCGACCTGCGCCAGGCGCGTCGGAACCGCGCATCTGCGGCGTGGCCGGATCGGCCAGCCAAAGGTGTAGCCGCAGCCGCGATACTCGATAAGGATGAAACGCGAAGTGAACGGGGAGGGACAGAATGGCGGGAATTCGGCACGAGACGTTGAAGTTATCCAGCCTAAAATGGTCAGGAGCGGTTTTTTCGGTACTCATAATTGTATTAGGCGCTTCAGGAATTATCCATACATCAGATAGTATTAGAGGAATAATATCAGTTGCAGGGGTGGCCGCAGGCGTATTTCTTGGTGCCTTGCTAACAACATTTTTGACAAAATCGGAGACAGAAAAGGCAAAGGCACTCATTGAATCTGCATTTGAGCGGGTTAGCACCAAAGGTCGTGGCACATCACTTCCGATTATTCTGCCAGATCATCTTTATGTGTATTATGTATCCTGTGCCGAAAATGGCCGCCGATATTGGCAGATGAGGATCGTTGAATTGCATAGCGCGATTGATATCGGTTCCTGGATAGGGAGAAACGTTTATTCAAGTCCGCGGGACGAGGAAAGAGTATACGATACGGAAATCAACGTACTTCGTGGTAGATTAATAATTACCATGACTGCCGCACAATCAAATGAAGATACGTCAATTATGAGTGTAAACACCCATAATCCCAACGGTGATCGCTATGGGGTTACGTACCATTGTGATTGGGGAGGAAAGTCTCGACTTGATCCAGCGATGGTCTTCGATTCCCCCCAAAAGTTTGACCACAAGCCACACAAATTTTTCAAGGAGAGGTGGCCAAAGGACCCTTCGCGAATAGAGGACGATGACAGAATCGCTGTAATGGACGCTCACTACCGTTCTAGGTTGCCTCATGTCGCTACCATTGATTCCGTTTTTCGAGGACCAAATGGTGTATTGGAAACGTTGAGTTGAACCAGCACGATCAATGGCGCTATCGCCGCTGAGTTGAACAGTCTTGTCGACCAACTGGCCACATAGCGCTAGAGAAAGAACCATTTTGATCCGGATCACACAAATTGGCCTGATTGGATTAGCGATTTTCGCGACCTCGGCATTGCCCTCGGCGGCGAAGCAAAAGTCCCTTTTTGACCAAGCGGCGCAGGCACTCACCGAGCAGGAACCAGTCTCTGGGGCCTTTGCGGCAGGGGCGTCATACTCTGCCTGTTTCGTGCCTGGCATGGACTGCGAAGGTCTTGCCGTGGAGGAGATCGGTGCGGCCCGCAAGACGGTTCTCGTGCAGGCGTATTCTTTCACCTCGCCGGCGATCGCCAAGGCACTGGTCGAAGCGGCGAAGCGCGGGGTCGATGTGCGGGTGATTCTCGATAAGAGTCAACGGAGCGAGAAATATTCCGGTGCCACCTTTCTCCGGAACGCCGGCATACCGACGGTGATCGACGACAAACCGGCCATTGCGCACAACAAGGTCATGATCATCGATAATCAGGTCGTGATCACCGGCAGTTTCAATTACACAAAATCGGCGCAGGAACGCAACGCGGAGAACCTTCTGGTACTCCGGGGCGATCTGCAGCTGGTGCAGGCCTACACGGAAAATTGGCGGCGCCGCTGGGCGGTGTCTGTCCCATTGTGAGGGGATTCACATGATGCAATTCACTTTTGTTTTTGATGCGGCAAATCTTGGCGCGGCCGTTAGAGGGCTTCAAACAGCATCGCAGGAACATGCGCGACATACCGAAGAGGATGTAAGGGCGGAGATTGTTGAGCGAGCGATTCGATTATTCGAAAAGAAATTTGGTGGGCGGGGACCTGTCGCTGCCATGGATGTGAATCAAGGGGTTCTCCAGGTACCGATCTGGAAAGGTATCGCTTGCGTTTTCAGCGCTCAGTCAGAGTCGACCGGCGGGTATAAGGTTGACCGCGAAGTGGCGGTTTCCCTGGAGCCAAACGACGAGATCGGTGTCGACTACTGGCATTATTTCGAATAGGCAGACAGGGCTCAACGAGCTTGACCCAAACTACCGGCCGGTGAATGAGGTAAACACCAAACCCCAGAATATAAGGGCCTTGACGACACCAAGGGCATTAGGGATATTAGGGACACCTAATTTCCCTAATGCCCCAGGAGGCCTTATGTCTCTCATTATCACGGTGGCCAATGAAAAGGGCGGTGTCGGCAAGACCACCACGGCCGTCGAGCTCGCATTGCAGGCAATCGCCGGTGGGCACAAGGCCTGCATCGTCGATACCGACCACCAGCAAAGTTGCGTCAAATTCAAGATGCGCCGCGAGCAGTTGGCCGGCGATGTGGCCAAACTGAAGGTCCTTCCCCTTGTCGGGAAAAGTGTCGGTCTGCAGATCCGCGAATTGGCGGGCGATTTTGATGTTCTGGTGGTCGACGCCGGCGGCCGCGACAGCCAGGAAATGCGGCTGGCCATGTTGACGAGTCACCTGGTGGTGATTCCCACTTCGGCAAAGAGCCTCGAGACGGACGGCCTCAATAAGATGGCATCCCTGATCAACGAGGTGCGGCTGCAAAACCCCGCCCTGGCGGCCGTCATCCTTCCCACCCGCCTCGGCGCCTCCTCACACAGTGCCGATCGGCAAATCATCATCGATGAATGCAGGCGGCCGATCGATCCCGACCACCCTGCCGGCGGCACTATCGCCGATGTGGTGCCCACAGTGCTGATGGCCCACACAGTGTGGCGGAACGCTTTCGACAGAGCCTATACATGGGGAAAAAGCGTCCTGGAAATGGATCCTCGCGACCCGAAAGCGGTCAGCGAGGTTCTCGGCATCTATCGCGAGGTCATGGAGGCCGCCAATGGCTAAACGGCCATCCTTCAACCCGGGCGCCCGCGCGACACCGGCGATCGGCCGACCTCTGCCCGATGTCGATGTCAATCCCGACACCAACCCCGCGACGGCCGCCTTTGCCGCCGGCGCCGCAGTGAAAACGGAGCCCATGGGGCACTCGGGTATATCAGAGCCCCTAAAGCCCTCAAAACCTCCAATACCCCAATTGGAAAAGCCGCGTTTTTCCTTGCTGACCTCTGACGTGGCTCTGATCGACGGCCTGGCATCGGAATTCCGGCGGGCCACGGGACAGGAGGTCACACCCAGCCGCGTGGTGCGAGCCGCCCTGCGGCAATTTGCCGATCATCCGGACCGCCTGGCGCTGATTGCCGCGGTAGAGGAATTGAAGCCCGGGCGGAAGCCCCGGGTGTAACGGAGCGCGCGAGGGAGGCCCGCGGGACAAGATGGCCGCTCACGGCCGTCGCGCCCGCCCTTTGTGCGCGCCAGGGGCCAACGGCCCCTTAGCCGCCGAATGAACAGTTCGGCGAAGCCGGCCTCCCGCCCCGCGGGGGGGCCGACGAGACTCAAACCGGCCAATGGCCGCATTTTCCCCCTTGCCCGGCGCGGTCAATGCGGGTAGTGCCTTGCGCTCGCTATGGAGATCCTCAATGCTCGTTGCGCTTTACGCGCGTCATTCAACCGATAAACAGTCAAAATCGACCTGGGACCAGATCACGCGGCTGCGCGAGCACTGTGAGCGACAGGGCTATACGGTTGTTGAGGCGTTCATCGACGAAGCGAAATCGGGCGCCGATATGCGCAATCGGCGCGGCATTAGGCGGCTGCTGGATCGCGCCCAGGAAAATATCTTCTCTTGCGTGATCTGCGAAGACCTGTCCAGATTGAGCCGGGACCAAGGTGATATCGCCTGGATTTACAAGCGGCTTTCCTATGTTCACATCTCGATCGAGACGTTGTCCGAGGGAGTGGTCAATGAGTTGCACATCGGGCTTAAGGGCACGATGAACGCGCTCTATCTCAAGGACCTGGCCGACAAGACCCAGCGGGGCGTGGGCGCGGCGGTGCGTAAAGGCGGTCTCCCCGGCGGACGCCTGTACGGCTACGACGTCGCGCGCCGATTCAACGAGGACGGTGAGCCGGTCCGGGGCCTGCGCACGATCAACGAGGCCGAGGCGGCGATTGTTCGGCAAATCTTTGCCGATTACGCCGCCGGCGTGTCCCTGAAGGCGATCTGCACGCGCCTCGATGCTCTGGCCATTGATGCCCCGAAAGGGGGCAAATGGGCGCCGACCACACTGGTCGGCACGGCGTCGCGCAGGACCGGGCTCCTCCGTCAGACGCTCTATAAGGGCGTCATCACGTTCAACCGAATGGCGTACCGCAAGCATCCCGAAACCGGAAAGCGTCTGTCTGTGGTGCGGCCCGAGGACGAATGGCTGTCAGTTCCGGCGCCGGAGTTGGCCATCGTCGAACCGGCCCTGTTCGACCGGGTGCAGACCCTGCTCGAAGAGCGGTCGAGCCTCAAGAAACTGCGGACCATCACCAACAGGGTTTTGACACCGACGGAAAAGGCGGAGCGCGCGGCGAAACGTCAGGCTGCCTGGCGCGCCAAACAGATGATGCCGCGCAAAAACATTCATACTGTGGTCGGCGGCCGCCTGTGGTGCGGCATTCACGGCGAGAAGATCCTGCAGGCCTATAACTCGCCGTTGCACGGTCCGATCTGGACCTGTTCCCATAAGGACTGTCCCAACAGGAACCTGAAGCTCCGGGAGCTGCCGTTACCGCTCACCATTGCGGCTCTCGGCGAGATCGGCGAGGCAACATTGGACGTCTACCTGGCCCGTCCTGACGTCGTTGCCGAACGAGCCCGGTTGCAGATGGAGATCGACGGCTTGCGGCCGCGTCTGGAAGGACTTCGGGCCGAGCTGGCGAACGTGATCACCGCCCTCGGCCGCCAGGCGAAAACACAGGAACTGCGGGACTACTTCACGGCCCGATCGATGGAGATCCGCCGCGTCAAGCTGGACGTCGATCTGCTGGAGGGGAGGTTGGCCCGGCTGACAGGGCCGGTTGCCGCCGAAGCGCTCTCCCCGTTCCGCTACATGGTTGGCCGGCTGCGGGCGGATCCGACGGACAAGGTGGCGTCCGACGCACTGCGACCCGTGATCAAGCGGATCATCCTGAACGCGCCCTGGACCGAGAATGACCAGCAATGGCGCTACAACGTCCGCCTGGAACTCGACCACGAGAAGTTGCTCAAGATGACGATTCCTGAAGGTCTGAAGGACCTGTGATATCGGCGTCATGATCCGGATGTCTTCCTGGTCGGGGGCAGCGCGCGGGCGTCCGGAGCGCCAAATCGTCGGATAGTCTCCGCGTCCTCCATGGAGACCGCACCGGGCCGGGCCGGAATCTCGCCACCAAGCGCATGGCTCTGATCTGACGCAATGCCGTCATCAAAAACGGCGGTGATATACCGCCTCATCCGGCACGGCTCCCCCCCTTGGAAACAAAGGGGGTGCTCGCCGGGCTCCTCATCCTTGATATCAGACCAGCGCGTTTGAAGCGCCCTGCCGATGACCGGACCGACCACGCTATCCGCTGCCCAGGTTTCAAGCACGACCGCCGGAATCGGCGTCCTCAGCACAGCGTCATAGGTTTGGAAGGCCGTATCCGACAGAAAGCGCCGCACCGTCGCGTCGCGGATATTGGCGATATTCATGGTCCGGATGCCATATGGAAGGTCGCGCCTGCAGAACAGGCGTTTCCACCACGGGAGCGCCGAACGAAAGGCGCGAAACGCCTCATGTTCCTGGCTATCGAGCCAGCACATCGCCTCCACCGGTGTTTTGTCGATCAGTGTTTCACGCCAGAGTTCGTGATAGCGGGACAGCAGCGTGTGCAGGTCAGCGGACATCGCGACATCCTCCTTACGGCCACAAGTCAGTGCCGGACCGGGGCCG